>JACVRP010000144.1 GCA_014534385.1 Cyanobacteria bacterium Co-bin13 | reverse complement strand
TGATTCAATTGAAAGAATGTTGGCAGGGGAACTGGGGCTGGAAAAACAAGCTATGATAGCTGCCGCCCAAGAAAATACTTGGGAGGGAAGATGTCGGAGGATGTTAGAACGTCTACAGGAGACTTGGGACAGCCGATGAACTGACCTGAAAGGCATCTACTGTTGCGGTTTTCCAGTCCCTAGACCTGGAGAAGGCCTTTTCTCATGCGATGGGGTACGCATGCCGGGGTGGAGGGGCCAAATCCTGGGCTGGTAGCGCAGCGTTTACGCACTAACTACTCATTCAATTGATAACTGTCGTATGCAAAACGCGTCGTTAATGAAAAGTCGAGAACTGGTGTTTCCCTGGTTTTGTTGGCCGGCGGGTAAAACCGTTCATATGGTTTCAAATAATATTCATATCGGCGATGCCATTGGTAACTTTATTCTTTACGTTCACGATCTGCTGCAAAGCAATAAAGTGCCCTGCCGCCTCTACTATTCTGGAGCCTATAGTCCGGAGCTAGAAGGAAAAGTTTATCCCATTTCTGAGCTGTATGAGGAGATAGAGCCGACAGACATTCTCATTGTCAACTTCTCGATTTTTCTGCCGGAGCTAGAGGCCCTGTCGCAGCTTAAGTGCTACAAAGCGGCTATTTTTTACGGCATTACGCCGCCGAAGTTTTTACAGGCGTATCAGCCGGAACTGGCCGATCACTGTTTGAGGGGCTACCAGCAGGGGCACCTTTTAGATGCCTTCGACCAGTATGGGGCGATTTCTGAATCAGCGGCGAGGGCGCTGCAGAAAATTGTTCACAAGCCCCTCAAGCTAGACGAGATCCACATCATTCCGCCGCTGGTGGATTTTCAGAAGTGGAGCGTGGTGGAAGCGGAAACGATTGCTGGGCTGACGTGCGATCGCAGTCTCCTCTACGTCGGTAGAGTCGTGCCCCACAAGCGAGTAGAAGACCTGATCAAGCTCTTTGCTGCCTACTCCAAGCTAGATGAAGCGGCCCATCTGGTAATTGTTGGCTCGACCGATTTCGCGATATATAAAGACTTTTTGGACAAGGTTCTGTCCGTAGACTATTCGTTCTTAAAGGACAAAGTTCACTTTCTAGGCATGATTAGTGACGGTCAGCTCAAGACCGCCTACCAGTCCGCCAGTGCGCTGGTGATGATGAGTGAGCATGAGGGCTTTTGCATTCCCCTGGTAGAGGCGATGCATTTTCAGGTGCCTGTGTTTGCCTACGGTCAAGAGGCCGTTCGGGAGACGTTGGGACGGTCGGGCAAGGTGTTTTATGAGAAGGCGTTTGATGGCCTGGCTCGAGATGTGTACGAGGTATTGTCCGACCCTCAAAAGCAGCAGCTGATTGTAAATCGGCAAACCCAGCGGCTGCAGGAGATGCAGGCTAGCGCCAACGGTTCAGCCCTCTGGAAATTCTTAGAAGCGCCCCTGGTATTTGAAGATGAATATCCTGTTTAATACCTATCCCGTTGCCTTTGACTGTCCGGGGGGCGGTGAGATTCAGCTCTTAAAGTCAAAGGAGGCGCTGGAGGGGCTGGGGGTCAACGTGATTCCCTACGATCCTTGGCAGCCTCAGTTTGACCAGGCCCAAGCCGTTCATTTCTTTTCGGTGATGGGCGGCTCCTCTGTGTTTTGCAACTACGTCAAGCACAATCGCAGGCTGCCCTTGGCGATTTCTCCTATCCTCTGGATTACCGAGGAAACCTACGGAGCGGGCCTGTATCCGGTGGATGAAATTCGGCATTTGCTCAACCTGGCCGACGTGCTGCTGCCCAACTCCCAGATTGAGGCGGTGAATCTGGCCCAGGTGTTTGGGGTGCCGATCGAAAAGTTTCATCCGGTGGTGAATGGGATCGACGACTTTTTCTTTCAAGAGGGCATCTCGGCGGATCTGTTTCGCCAGAAGTTTGGCATTGAGGGACCGTTTCTGCTGAACGTGGGCAACATTGAGCCGCGCAAAAACCAGTGGCGGCTGGTGCAGGCGGTGCGGGACCTGGGCATCGATCTGGTGGTGCTAGGCAATATTCGTGATCCGGACTACTTTCACCGCTGCCTAGAAGAAAGCCAGGGGTGTATGAAGTATCTTGGGTATGTTCCTCACCAGAGTGAGCTGCTGCTGTCTGCCTACACCGCCTGTGAGCTGTTTGTCTTGCCGAGCACCCTGGAGACGCCTGGGCTATCTGCCCTGGAGGCGGCAGCAACGGGGGCCAAGATCGTACTGACGGCGGAGGGCTGTACTCGCGAATATTTTGGTGATTTCGTGGAGTACGTTGAGCCGATGTCGGTGGAGAGCATTCGGGCGGGGGTTGAGGCCCAGCTCAAGGCGGCCAGACCCGTCGGCTTGAGGGAGCACGTTGCCGCCCATTACACCTGGCGGCGGGCGGCTGAGCAGCTGCAGGAAGCCTATTCACGAATTGTTTAGGAGAGAGTCTAGGGATGAGCGGTGCTCTGATTAGTTACGTTCTCTACCCGTTGGTGGAGCGGCAGCAAAAGCGCAATATTTTGCCTAAGCTGGCTCAGCTGAGAGCGTTTTCAGCGCTCTCAAGGGAGGAGCGATCGCACGCTATTCAGCAGCGGCTGGCCGAGGTGGTGGCCGCTGCCGCCGCAACGGTACCCTACTACCGCGACCTGTTCCAGGCGATTGGCTTTGACCCGGAGCGGCTAGCCAAAGACAGCGCCTACTTCCAAGACATTCCCTACCTGACCAAAGACATTATTCGGGAGCAGGGGGAGCGGCTGCTGAGCGAGGACTGCGATCGCACAGCGCTCCACGTCCGTAAAACCGGTGGATCCACCGGCCCTTCCACGCTGATCTACTACGACAATGAAGCCCTCGACTGGACCGCTGCCGCTAACCTGTTTGTGCTGGAGTGGACCGGCAAAAAGCGCTACACCAAGGAAGCCCATTTCTCCTCGGAGTTTCCGGAGGAGACTCCCTGGCGTGATCGCCTGCGCGAATCGATCAAGTGCATCACCCTAAACCGGGTTAACATTCGCACCGCCAACTTTGATGACGCTGCCCTAGAGAGCATTTTGCGGCAGCTCCAGCGGACCCGGCCCTACGGCGTGCAGGGACATCCTTCGACGCTCTACACCCTGGCCCTCTACGCCAAGCGCCACTTTGCCAATCCTCAATCCCTGTTTAAGGTGTTTGAGTCCACGGGCGAAGTGCTAGACGCGAAACAGCGAGATGCGATCGCAGACGTCTTCAAGTGCCAAATTTTTGATCGCTACGGCAACGCTGAGTTTGGCGTTGTGGCCCACTCCGAATTCCCCCAGTCTAGCCACCTCAAGGTTCTAGACTTCATGGTCTGGAGCGAGGCGGTGGCCGCCGACAGCCAGAACGAGATTGTTTTTACCGGCTTGAGAAATGCCGCCATGCCGCTGCTGCGCTACAAAACTGGCGACCTGGGCGATCTGGTCCGGGTAGACGGCGAGTCTTACATCACCAATATTGCCGGTCGGATTCACGACATGGTGCGGCTAGGCAACCGCCAATACCCGACCCACTACCTGCAGGATTTGCTGGATCGGCTGGGCGGTATTGATGAATTTCAGCTAGAGCAGGTGGCCCCAGATCGCTGCCTGCTGCGGCTCGTGCTTGCCCCCCACGCAGATGCAGATCAGATTCGCGAGCGGGTTACAGCCTGGTGGGGAGAGCACGTCACCCTCGAATTCGTTGCCTTCAATGACCTGAAGCGGGTGGGCTGGCGCTCTAAGTTCCGCCATCTGGTAAATTCGCCTGTCGCGGAAGAGCTGAGTTCATAGACAGCCTAAGCCCTGCGAGTGATCCCGCCCGAACGATGGGGAACAGCCGTCTTCTGGTATAAGTGGTGTGGATATCTTTCGGGTTTGGGGCTGCCGAAACTGGGATGAAAGTTACACCGACAGAAATACCTGACGTACTGGTTTTGGAGCCGCAGGTATTTGGCGACCATCGTGGCTTTTTTATGGAGAGCTTTAACCTGCGGGTTTTTCGCGACAAGACCGGCCTAAGTACAGACTTTGTGCAGGACAATCACTCCGCTTCGGGGGCCCATATCCTCAGAGGGCTGCACTATCAAGTTCAGCAGCCCCAGGGCAAGCTGCTGCGGGTGGTGGCGGGCGAGGTGTTTGATGTGGCCGTTGACCTGAGGCGATCTTCCCCTACTTTTGGGCAGTGGGTTGGCGTTATGCTCAGTGCTGAAAACAAGCGCCAGCTCTGGATTCCCCCTGGATTTGCCCACGGCTTTTTGGTGACCTCTGAGCGGGCCGAAGTTTTGTATAAAACCACCGCCTACTATGCGCCTGAATTTGATCGCACGCTGCTCTGGAACGATCCAGACGTGGGGATAGTCTGGCCTCTTGGCGACGCAGAGCCCATCCTGTCTGCTAAGGATGAGGCGGGCACTCGCCTGAAGGATGCAGAGGTATACGCCTGATGAAAATCTTGCTGCTGGGCAGTGGGGGGCAGGTGGGGCAGGAGCTGCAGCGGACGCTGACTCGCCACGGTGAGCTGGTTTGCCTGTCTCGCCAGGAGCTAGATCTGACGCAGCTGGACCGGGTGGCTGAAGTGGTGGGCCTTCTGCAGCCGCAGGTCGTGATCAACGCAGCGGCCTACACCGCCGTAGACAAGGCAGAGACCGAGCCAGAGCTGGCCCACAGCATCAATGGAGTGGCCCCTGGTCTGCTGGCTGAGGCGGCGCAACAGGTTAGCGCGGCGGTGATTCACCTCTCTACCGACTACGTATTTAACGGCACTAAAAATACCCCTTACGAGGAAACCGACACAACCGATCCCCTAGGCAGCTATGGCCACTCTAAGCGGGCGGGGGAAGTAGCGGTTTTACAGGCCAACGACCGGGCCATTGTGCTGCGAACGGCCTGGGTATACGGAGCGGCTCCCTCGGCCAAAAACTTTGTCAAGACCATGCTGCGGGTGGGGCCAGAACGGGGCCTGGTGAAGGTGGTGATGGATCAGGTGGGAGCGCCGACCTGGGCCTACGACATTGCCGCAGCCATCAGCGACTTGGTGGCTCCGGTGCAGGCCGGTCAGGGTGGGCTTTACCACTTTGCCAGCAGCGGGGTGGCGAGCTGGTTTGACGTTGCGATCGCAACCTTCGAAGAGGCCCAAACCCTGGGCCTGATCGAGGCTCTGCCCGAGGTGGTGCCCATTCCGACCTCGGAGTACCCCCTACCAGCCCAGCGACCCGCCTACTCGGTGTTCTCTTGCCAAAAAATTTCGCAGCTACTCGGGCGCAGGCCCCCCTACTGGCGACAAAGCCTGCGGAAAATGCTGGCCGAGCTAGCCGCCCAAACCTGACAGGCGGCAATGGGGTATGAATGTACGGTTGGAATTTAAGCCATGACCCACTGGGCTGAGGAAGCATTACGATGAAAGCGCTAATCCTTTCTGGCGGAAAGGGAACCCGTCTGAGGCCCATCACCTATACCGGCGCAAAGCAGCTGGTGCCAGTGATGAACAAGCCCATCCTCTGGTACGGAATTGAAAACGTTGTGGCGGCGGGCATCACTGAAATCGGCATTGTGATCAGCCCCGAGACCGGCGACGAGATTAAAGTCCGCACAGGTGACGGCAGCCGGTTTGGGGCCCGCATCACCTACATTCTGCAGGACAGCCCCAGCGGCTTGGCTCATGCGGTTAAAGTAGCCCGGCCCTTTCTGCAAGATTCGCCTTTTGTTATGTACCTGGGCGACAACCTGATTCAAGACAGTTTGGATCTGTTTGTCTACTCCTTTGAAAGCGAGTGCCTGGATGCCTCGATTCTGCTGAAGCGAGTCGCCGACCCACGGGCCTTTGGCGTCGCCAAGCTAGCGGCAGATGGCAGAGTACTGGAGCTGGTGGAAAAACCTCAGGTGCCGCCCTCTGACCTGGCGCTGGTGGGCGTGTACCTGTTCTCCCCAGCCATCCATGCCGCCATTGACCGGATTCAGCCTTCCCCTCGGGGAGAGCTGGAGATCACCGACGCCATCCAGCGACTGATCAGCGATGGCAAGGTGGTCAAAGCCAGCGAGCTGGCGGGCTGGTGGCTAGATACCGGCAAAAAAGACGACCTGCTAGAGGCCAACCGAATTTTGCTGGATACCTGCCTGCAGACAACAACGCTTAAGGTCGAGGGCCGCGACAGCCAGATCAGCGGCCGGGTGCAGATCGGCTCAGGCACCACGATTATCAAATCGGTGATTCGAGGGCCGGTGGTGATAGGCCGCAACTGCCACATCGAGAACTGCTTTATCGGTCCCTACAGCAGCATTTCTGATGCCGTCACGCTGATCGAAACCGAGATCGACCACAGCGTCATTTTGGGTGGAGCGCGGATCGAGAGCATTTCCCACCGCATTGTGGACAGCGTGATTGGCCAGCGCGCCCACCTAAAAACAACGCCCCAGCGGCCCAAGGCCCTACGGTTTTTGGTGAGCGATGACTCGCAGATCGAGCTGGTTTAGAGAATGTTTGAAAACTCAGTGCGAACAGTGAGGAGGTAGGCAGTTGACAGAACTTCCCTTAAAGCGGCTGCTGGTAACGGGTGGCGCGGGCTTTATTGGCTCTAACTTTGTGCGGCACTGGGCCCAACAGCGACCCGGCGAAAAAGTGTGGGTGCTCGATGCCCTGACCTATGCCGGCAATGCCAAAACCTTGGCAGATTTGATCGAGGCGGGTGCAGTGGAGCTGGTGAAGGGGGATATTTGCGATCGCACCCTCGTCACCACCCTGCTGCAAGATTACGCAATCGATGCGGTAGTTCACTTCGCTGCCGAATCCCACGTCGATCGCTCCATCCTCGGTCCCGATGCCTTTGTCCAGACCAACGTCGTTGGCACCTTCACCCTGCTAGAAGCCTTTCGTCAGTACTGGCAGGCGCAGGGCCAGCCCTCGCACTGGCGCTTTTTGCACGTCTCCACCGATGAGGTGTACGGCAGCCTGGGGCCAGAAGATCCGGCCTTCTCAGAAACCACGCCCTACGCCCCCAACAGCCCCTACTCAGCTTCTAAGGCGGGCAGCGACCACTTGGCCCGCGCCTATTTCCACACCTACGGCCTGCCCACCCTGGTCACCAACTGCTCCAATAACTACGGCCCGTACCATTTCCCCGAAAAGCTCATTCCCCTGATGTGCGTCAACATGCTGCTGGGCAAACCCCTGCCCGTCTACGGTGACGGTCAGAATATTCGGGACTGGCTATACGTCGAGGACCACTGCCGCGCCATTGATAGGGTGCTGCACCAGGCTCAGCCGGGAGAAACCTACAACGTCGGCGGCCAAGCAGAGGTAAAAAATATTGATTTGGTCTACACCCTCTGCGACCTGATGGATGAGCTGGCGGCAGATCTGCCGGTGCGCCCCTGCCGTGACCTGATCACCTTCGTTAAGGATCGGCCCGGCCACGATCGTCGCTACGCAATGGACATTACCAAAATCCAGACTCAGCTCGGCTGGTCACCTAGCGTCACGCTGGAGGAGGGGCTGCGTAAAACGGTGCAGTGGTACCTGACGCATCGAGACTGGTGGATGCCGCTGCTGTCGGAGGATTATCAGAGCTACTACCGCAAGATTTACGGGTGATCTAACCTCGGCGCTTTGCCATCATTTCGCGGGCACGCGCCTTAAAGGCCTCGATCTGCTCTGGGGTGGCCTGGGTAGTCTTCCAAGCGGGTCGCTCCATCAGCCGGGCCGTCCAGGTTTGCAGGCCCGGATAGTCGGCCAAGGGCAGCGACAGCTCGTTAAACCAAGGCGTGACAATGCCTAAAACAATGTCAGCCAGCGTCAGCTGCTTGCCGCCGAAGAAGGTCTGATCTCCCAGCTTCGACTCAAAGAATTTTAGGGAGACGGCAACCTGCTGCTTGGCCTTATCGATTTCTTCTGGTGACACTTCGCCAAAGCCCATAAACTGTCGGGTGAGCGGGCCAAGAGCGGTCGTCAGCTCATTCAGCACGACCATCTGCACCATGCGGACTGTTGCGATCGCATCCGCCCCTTTTGGCAGCAGTGCTGGGGTAGGATACTTCGCCTCCAGGTAATCCAAAATAGCGAAGGACTCAATCACCGTAGTCCCATCGTCCACCAGCACCGGGATGTGATGAAACGGGTTCATCGCCAGGAACTCTGGCTGGTATTGCTCGCCCCCGGGAAGGTTGACCTCGACCAGATCAAAGGACAGCCCCTTCTCCAGCAGGGCTACCCAGACTCGGCGGGAATTGAGCGAAATGGGTGTGTGATACAGCGTGATCATCGGGGCTCTTTTGAATACTGGCTATCAGAATGCCACGAAATTGCCCCTGACGATCAGGCTTTGAGCGCCCGTCGAGTCAGCCCCAATCCTGCCGTCGCTACCAGAAATAGAGCCGCTGTAGTCAACGGTTCGGGAACCGGTTCGGCGGGGGTGAAGGTGCCGCTGGTGATCAGAATCTCATTGCGGGAGTTGCCGC
>JACVRP010000362.1 GCA_014534385.1 Cyanobacteria bacterium Co-bin13 | reverse complement strand
GGCTGGGCTCTAGCTCTAGAGCAGGTTTTGGCCCAAGCAGGTTATTAGGCGCAGGGTTCACTAACTTGTGAAGCTGAGATAAAACCTTATCGACCTCCCACCGGGCCTGTTTTTGGCTCTGATAAGCTTCCAGAGAAGGTCTTGTGTTTACGGTCAAAGACTGCGGCGCTAGCACCCTAGCTACAGCGCCTGTCGCGCCTTCAGTATTGCCTACCCTGCTCCTAGGAGGATCCTGTGCCACTAACCAGCTTTAGCTTTCCCCTCCTGAATAGCCTTTCTCTACTGCTGTCAGCGGTTGCGGTGCTGGTGCTGGTGCCGACGGGGGTGCTGTTTTGTGAATGCCTGGCTGCTTTTTTCTGGGGTGGGGCTAAGCGCAGAGCTGAGGCTGCCCTACCGCCTGAGGCCAAGCTAGCGGTGCTGATTCCGGCCCACAATGAGGCGGCGGGGATTGGCCAAACGTTAGAGACGATTAAGCCTCAGCTGCGATCGCAAGACCGCCTCATCGTCATTGCCGACAACTGTGCGGACAACACTGCCGCCGTTGCCCGCAGCTATGGAGCCACCGTCATCGAGCGGTTTAACACGCAAGACCGGGGCAAGGGATACGCTCTAGACTTTGGCCTTAACCACCTCAAGGCCGAACCGCCCCAGGTCGTGATTTTCCTGGATGCCGACTGTGATGCTCATCCGGGCAGTATTGCCGCCCTCACCCAGCAGGCGCTAAAAACTGGGTACCCGGTGCAGGCCACCTACCTGATGGAAAAGCCCCCCGAGCCCGGCCTGAAAGATTCCATTTCAGCCTTTGCCTTTAAGGTCAAGAACCTGGTGCGGCCCCTGGGTCTGCGCCAGCTGCAGCAGCCCTGCCTGTTGACCGGCACGGGCATGGCCATGCCCTGGGCGGCAGCCACAGCCGTTAGCATTGCCAGTGGCCATATCGTAGAAGACATGAAGCTGGGGCTGGATCTTGCGATCGCAGGCTACCCACCTCAGTTTTGCCCAGAAGCCTGGGTGACCAGCCGCCTGCCCCAGGGAGAAGCCGCTGCCAAGAGCCAGCGCACCCGCTGGGAGCACGGCCATCTACAGGTGATGTCGGAGTTTGTCCCCAGGCTGCTGCTGCAGTTTTTGCGGCAGGGCCGTCTGGGCCTGCTGGCGCTGGCGCTAGAGCTATCGGTACTGCCCCTGTCTCTGCTCGTGATGCTCTGGGCCGGGCTGCTAGTGGTAACGGCGGTCTTTACGGGCATTACCGGGCTGCTGCTGCCCCTAACCCTGGCGGCTCTGGCGGGTGCCTGCCTGTTTCTGGCCATTGGGCTGGCCTGGCAGCGCTATGGCAGCAGCGAAATTAGCCTGAAGCAGCTGGTGCAAATCCCCCTGTACATTCTCTGGAAGATTCCCCTTTACGTAGGCTATGTGATCAGCCCAGAAAAGCGCTGGATTCGCACCGAACGCGACACCTAAACTGCCTAGGCCAGACTTTTTGCAACAGCCATAGTGAACTGAGATGGTGAACTGAGATGGGGGGCAGAGCGTCCTTTGGTCTTTGGAGCTCGGCTTACCCCAAGCTTGACCATTAACGACAGCCCAAGCTGTCTCGCGTGCTGACGCCAGTCACCGGATTAACGCCATCGGCAACTTTGCACATTTTGGCGACCTGAAATCGGTCCAAAATCGTGCCTGAAAAGTCAGCGCCCTGAATAATCGTGTCGGTGAAGGTTGAGCTGGTCATAATGGCTTCGGTCACCACCGCATTGGTCAGATCCGCCTGGTCAAAAATTACCCGGTCGGCAAAGGTCTTGGAGAGATCGACACCCGTGAGATTGGCCTTAACAAATGAGGCTTTAGTCAGGATAGTCCCGCTCAAGTCAGCCCCCTCAAAATTAGCCTCGCGCATCTCAGCCGCCGCAAAGGATGTGCCCGAAAGGTTCTGGTGGGAAAAGTCTCGAAAGCTTAAGTTGGTCAGGGTGTAGTCAACGGTATTGGCCTGAGCATACGCCGGGGAAGGGAGGCATAGCCCTCCCAGGATTGCCAACAGGCAGACCAGGGTGACGACGAGCGCCGGTCGAAGGAGGGTGCGAATCGGCTGCAACATAGGCTTTCCCACAGGTTTTAATAAACTGCCCTTTATTATGCAAAATGATCTGATCAGATGCGAATGCTAGAGATCTGAGGCTAATGCCTGGAGAATCTCTTGAATTTCTGGGGGCAGGCGACGCAATACCTTACGGGTTTGACGGTCCACTGGCGCTAGGGTTACTGTGCCTAGCACACAGGTGGTGCCGGTTTCCTGCTGCTGAATGTCAAACTGCCAAACGATGCGAATGCCCTTAATCGGTTCTACTTTGGCCCTGACCAAGCCCACCTCGCCCAGCTGCAGCGACTGCCGGTAGCGCAACGATAAATCTACTACGGGTAGGTCAATGCCCGCTGCCACCCAGTCTGCAAAATTGACGTGGTGCGATCGCAAATACTCTACCCGCGCTTCCTCCATCCAGGCAACATAGGTGCCATGCCAGACAATTCCCGCATAGTCGGTGTGGTGAGGCTGCACCCGCACGGGGTAGTCAAACCATCCTGCTGTCATAGCCCCTCCATAACAAACCCCGCTTAGAATACCAGAAACCAATTCCGCCCGACTTAAGGCGAAATTAGCTCAAAGCGCAGTCAATTGCGCTCTACTACAAATTATGAATTCCGCCAAAATAGCTCCAAAGCCAATGCCTATGATGGTTGAGGGCAGGCTTAGACCCTTAAAAAATCAGGGTTTCAAGACCAAATCCCCAGCTTATATCCTCTCAATTCCCATCGTTAGCCAACCTTTTTGGGGCAAGCAATAAGAGGTCACTATGATAGAAAAAATTCTTCTGGCAGACTCCGGAGTCGGTAATACCGAAGCCATGATGAAAGTCCTGATGGATATTCCCACCATTCAGCGGGCTTCTGTAACGGTGCTTCACGTAGTGCCCTCCCAGGTATCTGCAGAAGGGATGACGGCAAAGTGGGAAGAAGGTGGGCGTACCTTGGCCGGTGCCATCAAGAACCTGGATCTTGACCCCACTCGCGTGACGGCAGTGCTGCGGGAAGGTGACCCCAAGGACGTGGTAGTTAAAGTTGCTGATGAAATCGATGCCAGCCTGATCATCATAGGCTCGCGCGGGTTGAAAGGGCTGAAGGCAATTTTGGAGAACTCAGTCAGCCAGTACGTGTTTCAGCTGGCTTCGCGGCCCATGCTGCTGGTCAAAGATGACCTCTACACCGTTCGCCCGATCAAGCGGGTGCTAGTTGCCCTCGACAAGTCAGACTCAGCCCGAGAAAGCCTGAACTTGGCGATCACGCTGCTAAGAGATATCAAGGGCGGTGAGCTGACTCTAGTGCACACTGTCTCTAACCTAAAAGCCAAACTATCTGACGTCACCAGCTCTAATCCCAACCAAGACCCGATTTTGATGGCAGCTGTGTCTGAGGCCAAGAGATACGGCATCCCCTACAGACTGGAAGCCCCTGAAGGCAAACCAGGAACCCGGATTTGCCAGCTAGTCGACGATCGAAACATTGACCTGCTGATTTTAGGCTCCCCCGACCGTCGCCCCTCCATTGCTAAAGGCCTGCCCGATCTAGATCGGCTGTTGGGCGAATCACTATCGGACTATGTGCGGGTCTACGCCAACTGTCCTGTCCTGCTGACCCGCATAGCCAGCTAAAACCAGAGGGTTAAGGCTCACGCAAAGCCCTGAAGGGTTCTCCCCTCTCAGGGCTACTTCAGGTCAAATTTGAGGCTGATGTGCTGCACAGTCATCGGGAATTCGCTGCCAAACTGGGAACCCTAAGAGGGTGTGTTTCCCGTAGATGACTCGGCCATTTAATCAATGGCCTATGACTAAAAAACAACCCATTTGGTGGGCTGTTGGGACTTAGGCAAATCAGGGCAGTGGTGCGCTGATTTGCCCTCTGGGATTTGGAGCGCGATCGCAAGTAACCACACTCGTAGAACAAAGCCCTGAGGTAGTTAAGACTACTCAGGGCTTTGTTTATTTTAAGGTCCGAAGTATACCCCCAGGGGAATTCGAAACCACTACGCTAAAGCCTGAAACCGTTTGATTTCAATTGTTTCAAGCTTAAAGTCTAGCAGCGTGCCTAAATTGTGGCCTAATTTTGACCCTGATTTGCCTCCAAAGGCGGCTCGAACATATTGAAATTTATCTGGATGTTGTCGCCCAACCTGGTAGCCACCGAGACGTGATC
>JACVRP010000002.1 GCA_014534385.1 Cyanobacteria bacterium Co-bin13 | reverse complement strand
GACTTTCACAACGCCGTCTTAGCCATGAAGGAATCCATCAAAGGCCAGTTCGGCCCAGACAGTGATGCAGCTCAAGCCGTCGGCTTCAAGAAAAAGTCCGAATACAAGCGTCGCCGTCGCCGCAGTGCTTAGCGGCGGCTGGTTTGAAGCAGTACAAGCTGCTCGTTATACGTTCCTCCCAGCTTCCTCATAGATAGCTTTGCCAGTAATTCCCCTTTTTAAGGGGGCAGGGGGGCCAGAAGCCCAAGCTACAAATATCCTTCTGCACATTAAAACCACCCCCCTTTTCAAGGGGGGCAGGGGGGATCAAAAGCTCACACCTCAGTAAATTAGAATCGCCGTATTACAACGCTGGAGCCAGCATCATCAGCTCAGAAAACTCATCTGCGATCGCAGGCCGCAGGGCCTCTGCAAGTTCGGGGTGCTGGTCGGCAAGCTGTTCCTCAGTGAGGCTAGCGCTCAAAACTGTGCCCGCTTCATCGGCAATGGTGTAGCGGTAGCCAGCCGGGGCAGAGGTGATGGTGATGGTGCGGTCACGTAGCGCTAGTTGGGCCACAACTGGGTAGGCATCGGCTACAGGCGCTTCACTGCCTGCCTGTCCCAAATCTGCCAGACTCACCATTGCTGCTGCTGTCAGTAAACTCACTACGATAAATCGCTTCATCGGACTGACCTCTCATGACTGAAGTACAGTTACAGCTATAGCTTAACTTAGCCAAGCAGTTTGAGAAGGTTCCAGCAGTACAAGCAAAAAAGTCTGCTCCTACTAAGTACATGACCTAAATTAAACGTCGCTGTCGTTGCGAGCAAAGCGAAGCAATCCCTGTAAAGCGGCTACCACAAGGAGATTGCCGCGCTTCGCTCGCAATGACTAATTAGGGCCATCTACTTATTCAAGGTTATAGATAGGAATGTGGTACTGCCGCACGATGTTTTGGCCTTCGGGAGAAATAACAAATCTAATGAATTCAATTACTTCTGGGTATGTTCTCTCTTTGGCAACTACGTATAAATCTCTCGTAAGTTTATATTCACCATTAAGTACAGTCTCTGCATTAGGAGACACGCCATCGATTGGTAGAATCCTCAAACTTTTGTTATCAACGACATGATTTAAACTAGTGTAATATATGCCAAATTTGCCTAACTCCTTCAAAACTGGAGTTGTCTCATCTCTCTGCCAAGTTACAAAGCTAGAGCCACTTTGCTGTTGATTGTCTCCGCAAAATTTTTCATCTTCTGAAAGAATTGCCTGCCGGAAAACCTCATAAGTACCGCTGCTAGGATTTCGATTGAAGACATTTATTCCTAAGTAATCCTCTCCAGCTTTTTCACTTGTCCATCCCACATCAATCCAATCCGTAATTCTGCACGTGTAGATTCTACGTAGTTGATCGGTTGTCAACCCCGAAATTGGATTGTCTTTGTGCACAACAACTGCAATAGCGTCCTTGCCGATTGGAAGGCTACGTAAATCTTTCTGGTTCTGCTCTTCCTCCTCTAAGGGGCGCGAACTTATAGCTACCTGAATGGAACCTTCCGACAATCTTTTAATCCCTTCATTAGAACCCTGTGGAGTAGTATTGTTAACTCCATAAATCACCGGAAAACCTGAAAAACTCCGCTGCAGCTCACGCATTAAGGAAACAGCAGAAACACTTCCGTCAGCAGCTAGTTTTTCAATATTTTCATCAAGCTTTTCAAAAGCATAAAGTGGATCAAGAGGTTTATCCAAGCTAGATTGAATTTTTTGGTATACCTCACCTCCTTCAGCTGGAGAAGGGACAACTGGGCTGTGGGTATCTTCAGATCTAACAAATTGTGTTGCGAAAATCCCTCCCGCAACCAAAATCGAGCTTAGTCCTACTGCTCCAAAAACAACTCTTTTTCGGCTGAAGAACGTTTGAAATTTAAGTGTTTCAGTGGCGCTATGTGTGGCTTTGTTTTCGTTTGACTGAGAACTCGTTGGCGGCTCTGGATGCTTGGTTGGATTAACAGTTTCTGAAGACTCTACTTGATAATGTTCCAAAACGGCTTTAAGAGCAGGCAACCCTGGTCCAACAGGACTTTCAACCCATTCTAAGAGTTCAGCAGTACGAATAGCCTGAGGTGCTGCACTGCCTGAAACTGTTCCCGATGGAGGATTAATGGCAAATAGGATTTCTGAAAATAGGCTCTTAGGTAACTTGTTAAGGGTTCGAATGAGATGAAGCCGCTCAGTCGTCGATAAAGTCATAAGAGAACCTGGGTTTTAATCACTGCGTCAGGAGAAGCTCAGAAAACCGTTTGGATTTGACTAGGATATATGTCTTAGAGATTCCTGGGAGAGCCGACTAAAATACATGTCTTAATTTAAGTGCGGTAACGGCAGCTATGGGAAGATTATCATGGGAGAACTATTGCCATAGGATTTTTAAGCATAATCTCCCACTTACGCAGCACTTTGTTAGCTGCAAAACATCCATCAAGCATCCAGTGCAATCGTTACAGACAATACTTACTGATAGATAAATAGCCGCTTGGCGGCGCGGGTGAATGCGACGTAGCAGAGCTGGTTGCGTTCGATAACGTTGCGGTTGGCAGCCATCGACGGCACATCGACAAACACATCTTGAAAGGTCGAGCCCTGGCTTTTGTGAATCGTCAGGCTGTAGGCGTAGTCCACCTCATGAAAGAGCTGCTTGAGTTCCCAAAATTCAGTCCAGCGCTTCTCCTTGGCAAAGGCGTCGAGCTTCAGCCGATACTCGGGCAGACCGGTTTCGTGGAGCACCCGCAGCAGCCGCTGTTCTCGCTCCTCAGTTTCGACCTCCAAAAACCACACAGGCCAGGAGCCAGAATAGCCTGCGGCGGCTTCTATCACTTCGCATTCGGCGGAGGTCGGCAGCACAACGGCTTCGTCTTCCAGGCAGGGGTTGATGGCAATCAGCCGCTCTCCTGGCACAAAGCGTTCGACGGTGGCCCCGTAGATGGCAGAGCGGATTTTTTGGTTGAGCTGGTTGACGCGGCGGTTGGTGTAAGCCAAAGCTCGCACCTGGTCGGGGTTTTTCTGGTAGGCCTTGCTGGTGAAAGCTTTGAGCATGAGCGCTTCCCACTGGGGGCGGCGGCGAATGACAAAGCAGCCCTCGGTGCGATCGCAGTTTGCATCCGTCCCAAATTTTGGAAACCCATCGCGCTCCAGGTTGCGCCGAATGTCTTCGGCCAGCACACCAATGGCACCGCCGTAGCGCACCACCTCAGTCAGGTCTGAGCGCTGGAAGACTTGGCGAAAGCAGGGAGACTCCGGTTCACCCACTGGGGGGAGCTGAGCCGCATCGCCCACAAACAGGATCTGGGTGCGGCTGTGCAGCGTGGAAACGGCATTGACCAGCAGCTCCCACATTTCCTGGTTGATCATGGAGCACTCATCCACAATCACCAGGCGAAAACGGTCGATCTGGCTGGCCTGCTTGCGGTCCGACTGAAAAAACTGTTTGCCTGTCTGCTCGTCGATCACAGGCTTGAGGGCCAAAAGCTGGCAGCAGGTCATACAGTCGATATCTAGCCCCCAGAAGCTAGCCATGCGGTACAAGACTTTAGTGGCCTTGTTGCTAAAGGCAGTGAGCACGACTTTGCGGCGGTCGCGCTGCTGCCGCAGACGGTTGAGCAGCACCTGGAGCAGCGTGGTTTTGCCGGTGCCCGCATAGCCGGTGAGCAGGTAGAGCTTTTCGTCGCTGCTGACAAACTGCTCTAATGCTTGCAGGGTCACCCACTGCTCCTGGGTGAGCGGCACGCCGGGCAGCACCTCTGGAATGTCCTCCGAGGTGGCAGGGGGAATGGCTGGCGTCAGGAAATGGGCTGGCTCCATGACTTAAGCATAGTGCCTTCCACAGTGGTTCGCATGTACTTGATGAGGAGAGCGGGAATGGTCGTTCGAGTTTCTAAAATTGCCCTGGTAGCGGCGATTGGCGTGCTGGCGTTGGCAATTACCGTCAACAATCTTCAAGATCGGCAGTCAAACTTTCTCTACATCCAGCACGTGATGAGCATGGACACGACCTTTCCCGACAATCAGCTGTTGTGGCGAGCAATCACGGCTCCTACCGCCCATTGGATCGCCTACGCGATGTTGATTTCGACAGAAGCTGCGATCGCAATTCTCTGCCTGGTGGGAGCAGTCCAACTGCTGCGGGCGGTGAGCGAACCCGCCAAAGTATTTGATCGGGCCAAGGGCGTTGCGATCGCAGGGCTTACCCTGGCCTTTTTGTTTTGGTTTGTCGGCTTTATGGTGGTGGGCGGCGAATGGTTTACTATGTGGCAGTCTGAGGTCTGGAACGGTCAGCAGCCCGCCTTTCGCTTCATTGGCTGTGTGGGCGTTGTGCTGCTGTTTTTGAATGCTGCCGAGCAAGATTTGCAGAGTTAGGGTGATCCGTAGCCTGTTCCATAAGCTGGGAAGAAAAAAGCCCTGGCGGATGACGTCCAGGGCTACCCATTCTGGCTTGAACTAATTGACCCAGACCTGCTCAGACATGGATTTGCCGAAAGGAGGCGGGTCATCTGCTGCTTTCAAGCAATTTCCAACCCAACAACCCTCTTTCTAGGCAGGCCCTAATATAAGTACGTGCGATCGCAG
Source organism: Cyanobacteria bacterium Co-bin13 (assembly GCA_014534385.1). Classification (GTDB taxonomy): domain Bacteria; phylum Cyanobacteriota; class Cyanobacteriia; order Phormidesmidales; family Phormidesmidaceae; genus JACVSF01. The sequence continues at coordinate 25,047 of JACVRP010000002.1, read as the reverse complement.
CGATCGGATTCACAAATCCTTCTCTTTTTTTGCATCTGCTGCAAAGTTTTCGTACCAAGGAGCCGATCTCCTAGGGTAGATGCGTGCGATCGCAGCAATCAGATTGGCAAGTTTGAGTATTTTTTTGAAGGGCGCAGACACCGTCAGGGCGTCTCAAGCGGCTCGCGCTCTGCCTCAGACTGTCCCACCTCAAACAGCTCCAGCAGCCCCACCGTCCCCACTAAAAAAGTGTAGGAACCCCAGCGCACAGGGTCTTCCAGCTTGGTCGTGGCATATGCCGCTGCAATCACCCCCTCCACCAGATGCACGCTGAGGGCAAAGCCGCCGAACCACAGCACCGGAATCAAAAAGCCTGGTAGGGCATGACCTGTCAGCATGGCGTAAAGGGCCCAGCCTTCTAGTCCCACGGCGCTGGGAATAAGCACTGTGGAGAGCCTTTTGATCAGGGTAAAAATGGTTTTTCTCATTCTTGCTAAGCGGGTATGAACAGATGGGTTGGACTGCTATTATCCCGTAAATCCAGCAATGCACTCTGAAAAAGAATTGGCAGAGGTCTCATTAAAGGGCAGAGACTGCTATGGGTTAACAACCTTTGACTGAAAGCTTAGAAGCATTCGAAGTCGAGCCTGCTTGTTCTCAATTTAAACTATCAAGCCGCTTCAGATAAGCCCGCTTTTGGGTTCAGAAAATAACTCCAGGCAACTCTGTCAAAGGAACGATGGAGCACTCCTTTACAGTTTGCAACATATAGGGAGAAACTTACCGATTAGCTCACAGAAAGATGAGCTAACCTGGTTATTTTTTTTGAAACTGTAGCGAGATATTATGACAGGGCAAGCACAACAGCAGTCATTTCTTGACAAGGTAATAGAACGGAGCAGCTTGGAAACGGTTTACGACGCTGAGCGGGCAACCAACATAGTGTTCCGAATTTTGCGGGACATGATGTTAAACAAAACCAGTAACCAAATTGAAGAAGACCTCAAGGAAAGAGCACCTGAATCTGAGCAGGATGTCGTAGATCTTTGGCAAGATCCCAACGTGATGGTTGCTTTTTTCAGCCGAATCAGTCCCGCGCAAGATTTGCACATTAAGCCGGGGACTTTTATGCTGCGCCTAAAACAGGAGGGGGCTTTACCAGAAGGAATTCCTCCCGAAGAAGTTGCAGGGGCTGTGTTCTCAGCTACGAAAGAAATCCTACCTGAAGAGCGGAATCAGGAAATTGCTGAGCGGCTTCCAGGAGAGATTCGCCAGCTTTGGGAGCAGGCTTAACTCCTGTCAGCTAGAGATTAGTGCACTGCATTGATCTCTTTGGCCTTGCCTTGGAAGTTGCCGGGGTCGTAAAAGTAGCGTTCGTGAACAATGCGGCCCTCCTTCCAAGTTTGCAGCCCTAGCTCCTCAACGCGAATGCGGTAGCCATCCATCGTTGTGATTTCAATATGCATTTCGATGACGGAATGACCGTCTAAAGGGTGGTCCTCGGTAAAACCATCTACTAGCACAGCGCCAATTTTAAATTCATGGATGTCCTGCACGTTTGCATTCATCTGTCGCTGCCGTTCGATGCTGAGCGCACGGCCCACTCGGGGCGGCTGTAAGTTTTCCTGTACAACCACATTCTCTTCATAGAAGCGCTCGTAGCTCTCTTCTACCGTTGGGTTTGTCTTCTGGAAATCAAGTAATTCCTGAACTCGGTCACGTAGGTTCATCTTGCCTTGAATTACCTTTTTCTTGAATTACGGGAGCAACCCTGTCACTAGTTAGTGCAAGCACTTTTATGTCAGATCGAAAATAGTATGCTCTTCAGTCAAAAAAGCACGAGACTTTGAGAAATCAACAAAGTTGGCTTCATCGGCAACGTATTGCTGAGCGGCGGCTGCGCCTTCGGGAGAATTAACCCCAGCTAAAAACTCTTCCATACTGTCCCACCAAATTTCTGTGACTCCATCGTAGGACAGCGGCTCTAGTCCTCGAGATTTAATCAGTTCGGCATTAATGGGTGTATCCATTTTGTGGCTCTGGATATACTTTTTAGCGCGAATAGTCTGAGCCAAGCTGCGAATAAATGCTCCATGCTTCTCTCGCCAGTAGGTGCGAAACTCTGCGTCAGATAAATCAGGCCGTTTGCAAATGCAGTAGACGAATTTAATCACAGTAATAAGGTGCAGATGAAGTGGTTTCAGACATAAACTCTACATCCCCAGCTGGTCTCATCTTGTCCGACCGTGGGGCAGCCAGCAACCTTGCTAGGCACTCAAATTCTATGAATACCCAACTGCTTTGTCTTGCGGATTCTTGCTTTGTTGTGTGCGTTTCTTACCTTGCCTAAAGAAGCTGGTGCTGTCGTCTATTTTGCGATCGCAACTTCAGTAGCCTGGCGGCAGCCGAAAATCACCCACTACTTGATCCAGTTCCTGTGCGATCGCAAGTAGCTCCATTTCCCGCCATCGCTTGCCGACGATCTGCATGCCAATGGGTAATCCTGCTTGAGTTTGGCCAATAGGGATAATCACGGCAGGATGTCCGCTCAGATTAAAGGGCATGGTGTAGGCTCCGTTGGCAACCGCATGGGGATATTGTTTGCTGTTGACCTCAACTGCAGTCCAGGCAGGGCGGTGGGTAAAGGCAGGCGTTGCAGCCACAGGAATGAGCCAGGCATCCCACGGTTCTAGGGCGGCATCGAGCTGAGCACTGAAGTGATCTCGCTCGGTCAGGGCCTCGAAATAGCCTTTCAGGCTGGGGTTCAACAACTCAGGCAGCAGCTGGCTAAAGTCTCCCAGCTTTCGCAGTTCCTTATCGCCTTGGGTTGCCGTGCGATAAATTTGCTTTGCGCTGCGGCTTAGGTTGTAACGGTCAACGGGTTGGGCATGGAGGTTGATGTAGGCAGCCACTTTTCCATATAGGCTGAGGATGTGATTCATCTCAAAGGCTGGGGGCCGCCAGCGCTCAACTTGAGCCCCCGCTTGAGCCAGCGCTTGGGCAGCGCTCTGCATCGCGGCTCGAATATCGGTAGCCACTGGCACCTCGGCCCATTCGTCAGCCCAGGCCAGTCTAAGCTGCACCAGGGCCTTACCAGAGGGCGTATCGAGCGGAACTGGCGGCACCTCCGGGCGACGCAAATCTGCCCCTGCAATCAGCGAAAAGCAGAGCCGAAGGTCTGCGAGCGATCGGGCAAAACATCCCACGGTCATCATTTGTCGGAGGCAATAGGGCATACCCGGCACCTCAGGAATCATGCCTGCCGTGGAGATGCGCCGATCCGTCGGCTTTAGGCCATACACCCCGCAGAAGTGAGCAGGCTGCCGCACCGATCCCTCAATATAATTGCCAATGTCTAGCGGGGAAAGCCCGGCTGCGATCGCAGCTGCGCTCCCTCCCGAACTGCCGCCTGCTGTGTAGTCGAGATTCCAGGGATTGTTCACCCGTGGAAACAGCGAATTGGTGCTCTGAAAGTCACCCGCCAGTTCCGCCAGGTTGGTCTTTCCCAAGATAACTGCCCCCGCACTCCGCAACCGGGCTACCGCCGTTGCATCGGCTTGAGGAATGTAGTTCTTTAAGGGACTGTAGCCCGACGTGGTGCGCAGTCCTGCTGTTTCAAAGATGTCTTTGATGGTGATCGGGACACCGTGCAACGCCCCCCAAGTTTCCCCTCCAGCCAAAGCTTCATCGGCCTGCTTAGCCCTGCTGCGAGCGCGGTCTTCGTCCAGAGTGCAAATCGCGTTGAGCTTTGAGTTGTGCTGGGCTATCTGTGCCAGCAGAGCCTCTAGGACTTCGACCGCAGAGACAGTGCGATCGCGAATCATCTGAGCCAACTGGTGAGCTGAGGCAAAAGCGAGGTTAGTCATAAGCAGGAGGTCAGTGCTTTGATAAAGTTAATTGTATTCGCTTTTAGTTAACTGGATTAACTAACTGCCTATGGGGCGTCCAACCAAAGAAAAATCTTTAACGCAGCAGGATGTGGTGAGGGCTGCGATCGCATGTCTTGACCAGGAGGGAGAAGCCGCTCTAGGCGTGAATCGGGTTGCCCGAGCCTTGGGCATCAAGCCGCCTGCTCTCTACAAACACTTCGATGGCAATGCCGGTCTGCGCAGGGCCGTAGCCCTGGCAATCTGGCGCAGCTACCTATCAGAGTGTGAGCAACAAACCGCTGGCATCACAGAACCAGATGCTCTGATGCGGGTAAGTGCTCAGCTAACTCGCAGCTTTGCCCAGCATCATCCGGCCCAATATGCGGTGATGATGCAGTACCCAATGCGGCCTACTGACCTTGAAGAAGCTGAAATCATTAGGGCATCGCTGCAGTTTCTTCAGAAGTCACTGCGCCTGTACGAACTCAATGAGGAGGCCCTCATTGATGTTATGCGGATGGTCAATGCCGCAGTTTATGGGTTCATCCTGCGAGAACAGTCAGAGCTAATGACGCTGAGCCGCTCTTCTGATGCAAGTTTCGAAGTCATGCTAGATGCGCTGCTAGTTGCGATCGCTCACATCCAGCAGCGAGCTATTTAAAGGTGGAGTTGCTGAGGGATCTGCCGAGCTGAGTCGCTCTTAGGCAGGCGGGTGCACATTGCTCAGGTAATTCAGCTAGGAACTGATTTGCAAGCGGTTGCGATCGCGTGTGCCCAAGGGATACCAATTCAATGCGAACTTACGCTAAATAAATTGTCTGGTAGGGGCGCACTAGCGAAGCCATGCCCGAAGGGCTATGGGTTTGCGCCCGGTACAGAATTTGGCGCATCTTGAAGAACTGGTATTACAACCCAGAAATAGATACGGCTTTTGATAGCGGCCTACCGCTAGTCGTTGTTAAAGAAGAGGTCGTTGAGCGTATTGATGATGCCGAAGGGGGCTAGGAGCGGGCTAAAGATGCGGCCAACGGCATCTAAAGCTCCAAGGTAGCCTCGCTTGGGCACAACCACCACATCGCCATCTTGAATTTGATAGTCATCAATCAAGTTGCTCAGGTCAACGGTTTGCTTTTCGATCTGACCCTCTTCAGTCAGTCGAACCAGAGTTACATCCCGCAGCTGGGCCGTATCCATGATAGGCCCACCAGCAGCAGCAACCGCACTAGAAATCGAGCTATTCGGCTGCACCGTCACCTCTCCAGGCCGTGTAACCTCTCCCACAACCCGCACTCGGACATTGGTAGGAGCAAAGCTAGAGCTGGCGATCAAGCGCGGGTCTAAATCTTCTCCGCTTCGGGCTACCGGCACAAACACCGAATCTCCATCTGCCAGAACCACAATACCTGGATCCTGACCATTGGTCAGAGCATCCCACAGGTTGATCGTGAACTCCCGCGTCACCCCGTTTGGCAGTCGGCGTTGAACAACGATATTACGAATATTCGCTGAACGCTTGATGCCACCAGCAGCTGTTAGCGCCGAGCTTAGGGTTGGGGTGTTAGTTGCATTGGTAATGTTCGCAGTCGGGTTGACGATAGTGTTGACCTGCGTCAAGCTACTCAGCTGAACCGGTCCCGGACGGTAGACTTCACCCGCAATATTGACGACAACCGGCCTCAAAACGGTTAAGTTAGCATCCACAACCGGGTCGGTCAGGTAAACTCTCAGCCGGTTCTGAACGTCCTGGGCCAGAGCGTCAACATTTCTGCCGGCAGCCGGTACAGAGCCAATCAGGGGCACAGTAATCGTGCCGTCGGGTAGGACAACCCGAGCCCCTTCAAATTCCTCATATCCCAGAACCAACAGCAGAATTTGGTCGCCAGGCCCCAGCACATAATCAGTCAGCAGATCCTGCGGAAGTCTAGAAGTGCCCAGTTCATTGAAATCGACTGTGTCCGGACCAGGGTTAGTAAAATCGACCGTGGGCGGAGAGAAGGGCTGCGTTTGAGCAGACGCAGGAGTTTGAGGCGTAGCTATTTGAGTCTCTTCTGCTCGAATCTCTGGGGTTGCTGCAATTTCATTAACCTCAGGAGCAGCTACTGCTGTCGCCGCATCAGGCGCGACGGTCACAGGCAGATCCGCAGGGGGCACCGCCTCAGCACTGGTCGAATCAAGAGCAGCGGCAACGGTTGACTCAGCGGCAGTGGCTGGGTCCACCTGAACAGGTGAAGCTGTATCTACCTGTTCAGGCAAGGAAGACAGAGGCAGTTCAGTCTCTATTTGGGCTTGGGCAGGTACCTGAACTGCCCACAAGCTACATAGAATGGCAGAACCAGAGAGTAAAGGCAGCAAGTACTGACGGGATGAAGCCATGTTCATAGTTCTCGTGAAGCGAGTCGAGGTTTAGACAGCAAAGAAGTTAGAAGCCGTTGGGTTAGGGCTAGAGGCTGACGGGTGCGTTTTTGCGCGCTATTGCCTTGTCGGTGTAGCCGTAGGGACGCGACTTGGCCAGGGAAACATAGTCGTCATGCTCGTTCCGAACATCGACGCCATTTGCAATGAAGCCCAGGACGTTGGCCCCCGAACGGGACAGTAGAGACTTAGCAGCCGCTACGCTGGCAGAGTCAACCTGCCTGGGGCGGATGACCATCAAAATACCGTCAGCGGATTTGCCTAAAACCGCTGCGTCTGCAGCACCTACCAGAGGCGGGGTATCAAAGATGACATAGTCAAACTGCTGAGCCAGGCTGTTAATCAGCGAGGCCATTCGCTCAGAATCCAGCAGCGCCAGTGGGTTGGGAGGAATCACACCCGCTGGCAGCAGGGTCAAGTTTTGGGCCACCGGGATTAGGGCCCGGTTGAGGTCGCCCTCGCCTACCAGAACATGGCTTAAACCAATTGTGTTAAGAACGTTCCAAAGATGATGCTGGGAAGGCGCTCGCATATCAGCATCTACCAGGAGCACCTGCTTACCTGCCTGGGCCATCGTAGCGGCTAGGTTAGCACAGACCTCAGACTTGCCCTCCTGCTCAACTGAGCTGGTAATCGCAATTGAGCGCAAAGGTTTATCTGAGCTGATGAACTTCAGGTTAGCCTGCAGCATTTGGTAGGCCCCGCAGATGAAGGGCTCATTGCCTCGCATGGCTACGATTCGAGGAGAGAACTGGTCGCCACTGAACCCAGATTGATCATCCGCTGGGGTTGAGAACCGAGGAATCAGCCCCAGCAGGGTGTATCCCAGCAGGGTCTCAGCATCCTTGACGGTCTTGACGGACTTATCGACTAGGTCTAGCAGGAAGGCGGTCGCTACCGCAGCCAGCCCGCCAGCAATTAACCCCCCAGCGAGATACAGAGACAGGCCCTGCCCGCTAGGATCGGTCGGAAGTAGCGCCGTTTCGATAATTTGAGCGCTGCCTACCGTCTGGCTTTCAGCTAACTGAGCTTCCTGCAGGCTGTTTAGCAGTGCTTCAAAGGAAGTTCGAGCCACGGCCAGTCGCTGCTCTAGCTCTAGCTGCTGCTTCTCTAGAGATGGAAATGTTTGAGAGCGTTGGATGTAGGCATTGCGGGCCTGGGCCAGAGCCTGAATTTGACTGACGGCGCTCAGGCGATCAATCTCAGCCTGAGCCAGCTGAGCCGTTAGGTCACGGGACAGGTCACTCATCTGGAGTGAGTCAGGGACAAAACTCACCTCTGTATTCAGCACTTGGCCAACCCGATTACGCAACAGATCCTGTAGAGCAGCCTCCTGCCTTTCAAGCGCCTGAACAGAGAAGTGGTTACCGGTGTAGCGGGTTCGCTGGTTAGCGAGATTTGTCTGAATCGTCTGCAGGTCCGTGAGTGCCTGCTGAATGCCCGGTGCCTGACTCAGGGTTGCTAGCTGCAGCGCTTGCTCTACTGACATTCCTAGCTGCTGGCGCAGGTTGACCGCTCGGGTATCGGCATCAGCTAAGGTAGCCTGGGTCGTATTAATTTGTGCGTTAAGCTCGTTGATGGCTTCAACTGTAGCGTTTGTCTCCACCTCAAGTGCCACGACCTGATTTTGGGACTTGAACTGCCGCAGGGCCTCAGCGGCTCTTTCAACGTCGGCCTCAGCCTTGGGCAGCTGTCTTTCTACAAACTCTCTAGCTGCGGTCGCCTCTGAACGGTTCATGGCTACGTTGAACCGAACGTAGGAATTCATCACCTGGTTGACGATGTTAGCGGCTTCCCGAGGGTCTTCCCCTGTGTAGGCAACCGAGATCGTATCTGATGTGTCGGCAGGCGTGACGGACAGGTTTTGCTGAAGAGCCTGAGGGCTCAACAGCTGATTGTTGCCATCTCGAAGATTAAGCTCACGAATAGCCTCTTCCATAACAGGCAGAGACTTCAGGATGTCGGCCTGAGTCGCTAGAACGTTACCGGGAGCAAAAGGACTCAGCGCCTGAGGTTGGCCTAGGGCAGTACCAAAGCCAGTCAGGTTCGTAGAGCGGTCTTGCTGAATTAGAAGCTTGCCTCCAGCCTCATAGACAGGTTTTTGCTGAGCCCCGTAGTACGTTGCCGCTACAACAGTCGCTAGCAGGACCGTCATTGCAGGCAGCCAGCGGCGCTTGAGAACTAACCAGTACCTTTGAAGATCAATCTCTTCATTTAGGTCTCTGTAATCAATGGTGTTAGTGATGCTTTTATCTTCCATGGCTAGGTGCGAATGATCTGTTTCAAGCGCCAGCGCACATTCTAAGTGGAGGGAAGTATTCCTGCCAAAACTAGCCAAATAGGGGGCTGGAGAATGTGCAATATCACTCTAGCTTACTGATTTAGACTTCCTACGTAGCTCCCTCATTACTTCATAGGGATTTCAAGTTAGTAAATCTGTAGCTAATTCCTGAGTAACAGGCGAACTATGTAGGATGCTGGCCGTCTAGAGAGAAGTTTTGGCAGCTTCTAGCCTGCTTGGGGCGGCAGGGATTGCCAAAGCACAGGTAGCCTGATGGTAAAGATTTGAAGATGCTGCTGCGAGCGCCCACAACGGTGTTAGCTCCAATGATGACACCTGGGGCGACAAAGCAATCTGTCGCGAGCCAGGCCCCATTGCCAATAAGGATTGGCGATGTTTCTAGGCGAAAGGCTGGATCCTGAACGTCGTGGCTGCCGGTACACAGGTAGCTTCTTTGGGAGATGACACAGTGGGATCCTACCGTGATCGTATCAAGACTATAAAATACAACATCGTCGCCGATCCAGCTATAGTCGCCGATGCTGACCTTCCACGGATAGGTGAAGCGAGCAGTGGGGCGAATGATGACGGCTCGGCCAATGCGGGCTCCAAACAGACGGAGCAGAAAGCGGCGAGGGCTGTGGGCTGCATGCAGGGTCAGGGGAAAGGCTATGGCCTGGACCAGCCACCACAGCAGGATAATCCACTTGGGTCGCCCTGGATCAAACCAGGCCTGGTCATAGCGGCTTAAGTCGATCCAGGAGGGCTGCTCCAGCACCCCCACGTTCAAGCTTTGGGCAGGATCGTTTTTGTCCATACTGCTGGGGTTAAGGGGCGATCTGAGGGGCTTTCGGCTCTAGTCGGGGCGCAGACTCGGGCTGGTTTTTGAGGTTGAGGTGGCCTTTGAAGTGCCGCAGCTCGTAGAGCTTGACGCCAATCTGATACTCGTACTGGCTGAGCAGGCGACCATAGATATAGCCTGCCCGTCCATCTAGAAACCCCTGCTGAAGAAAATAGAAAAGAATGAACCTCAGCCAGGGTTTGCAGGGAAGACGAACCCAAATTTTCTTAAGAAATCGCTTGCGCTGCACAGCGTCGCCCCAAAGGCTGGCTCCAATGGTGCCTTCGTCTCCCATGCCGGTGAGCAGGTTGTAATACACCCGGGCTTCCCAGTTGGAGTAGCGGTTGTGGCGCTCTAGCCAGTGGAACAGGTCGCGAAAGTCTTCGTGAATCATGTCGTTTTTCAGGTAGCCGACGGCTCCCTGAACGATTACGTGCTCGTGAACCTCATTGTCTCCAGTGTTGGGAATATCGCCGGTCTGGAGATTTTCGTAGCGGCCCTGACGATGGCGAAAGAGCCTGAGATTCCAGTCGGGGTACTTGCCCCCATGGCGAATCCAGGTGCCCAGAAAGAAGACGCGTCGGTTTAAGTAGTAGCCTTCAAAGTCTGGGTTTTGAATGGCCTGGGCAATTTCCTGCCAGAGTTCAAGGGGGATGCGCTCATCGCAATCGACAATCAGCACCCACTCGTTGCGGAAGGGTAGATTGTCGAGGGCCCAGTTCTTTTTTTTGGGCCAGTGTCCGTTGAAGTGAAACTGGACGACTTGGGCACCGGCTGCTTCGGCGATCGCAATACTGCGATCGCAGCTCTGAGAATCGACCACAAAAATTTCGTCTGCTGGCAGCAGGCTGGCCAGACAGTCAGGCAGGTTTTTCTCTTCATTCTTGGCCGGAATCAACACCGAAACCGGAACCGAAGCTGGGGCCAAAGCGGAGTTAGGAGTAGACATGCGGTTGCCAGGTAGTGCAAACGGTAGAGCAGAAAAGGTTACGAGACGGATGACTGATTGGGGAAAGCAGTGCCTGAAGGAGGTGTGCTCAGCAGACGAACGGAGCTAATGACGTAGCTCAGCTGGCCGTAAGCATAAACCAGGTTGTCGAAACGCTGGGCTAAATCTGACCAGTACCGGACCGCCTTATAAAGCCCCCGGAGTAGACAAACTGCACGCATGCGGATCTTGTTAGCGGTGAGAGTACCGTCTAGGCTCTCCCGGTGGGCCTCACTGATGCCCTGCCACCAGCTGCGGCGCAGAAACCAGCCGGGGGTCAGCCGTTCGGGAGCAACTTGGTGGGCGACCAGGGCCTCGGGCAAATAAAGCACCTTGAGACCGCGCTTGAGCGCCTGCTGAGTCATGTGAAGTTCTTCATTGGAAAGGAGATTCTTACCGACCCGGCCCAACTGTGGATCAAAGCCACCCACTTGCTGCAGAAAGGATTGGCGGATGGCGTAATTAAGACCTCGCGGAGTCAGCCCCGGCTGGGTAATCGGCTGGGGCAAATCGCCCAGATCGTAGGCCCCTAAATTGCCTGCCAGGGCTGGCGAGAGCCACCGAGGCGGGTGCGTGTTGGGCGGCCAGAGGAGCGTTACTTTGCCCCCTGCGATCGCAACTTGAGGATCTGCTGCAAAGGCCTTCTGCAGAGCCGTCAACCAACCCGTACTGGCCTCAGCATCGTCATCTAAATAGGCCAGGAGCCCAGCTTGGGCCTCGGCAGCCCCTCGGTTACGAGCCACCGACAGGCCTAGCACCGGCTCATAGACATAGCGCAGTCGAGCATCCCCAAGCCGCTGCTCAACGACCTGGCGAGTACCATCTGTTGAGGCATTGTCGACAACCAGGACTTCAAAGGCTTCAAAGGCTTGGGCCAGCAGGCTATCGACAGCGGCACCCAGGTAAGCCGCTCGGTTATGGGTGCAAATGATCACAGATATCAAGGGTTCAGGCATGGCAATCCTCTCGCTGCAGACCCCAACAGACACAAGCGCCGCAATCGATATTTAAAACGCTGTCCCTAGCTTGCCCGACTCTGGTTAAGACGGCCACGGTCTCTGCCGTAATTTTCTAGCTTTAGGCTCAAGCGCACTGTTGGTTGAGAACGAATCGGGGCGCGGTGAGGCGGGAATGGGACGCCGCAGGCAGGGGAGACGCATCCTCCCATTAAACCAATGCTGACGAAGCACTAGTATAAGGAGCAGAGTTCACTCGCGAGGACGGCCCTGTAGTGCATAGCTTATGATTAACGCTTTTCTCGATGCTGAAACCATCGACCTCGCTCCCTACATCGACCACGCCCTACTGCTGCCAACCACTACGGCTGAGCAGGTCGCCCACGGCTGTAGCGAAGCCGACCGCTACAGCTTTGCGGCTGTCTGTGTTTACCCAGTCCATGTCAGACAAGCGGCTGAGCTGCTGCGCAATCGCCCCGTCAAAGTGTGTAGCGTCATTGGGTTTCCTACAGGAGCCACAACCTCAGCCGCCAAACTGTACGAAGCTCAGGAAGCCGTCGAAAATGGAGCTTCTGAACTGGATGTCGTCATTAATCTGGGATGGTTAAAAGCCGGACAGCATAACGAGGTGCACCAGGAGTTGGCGGTTCTTTGTGAAGAAACTGGCCTCACGGTGAAGGCCATTTTGGAAGCGTCTCTGCTGACTCCGCCAGAACTAGAACTCGCCTGTGAAATCTGTATGGATGCAGGGGTCGCCTTTCTCAAGACCAGCACCGGGTGGCAGGGTGGAGCCACTGTTGAGGCAGTACAGCAAATGCGGGAGCTAACCAAGGGCAGAGTAGGGATCAAGGCCTCTGGAGGAATTCGCACCGTAGATCAGGCGGTAAGGCTGATTCAGGCGGGGGCAACTCGATTAGGCACCTCTCGGGGCCCCGATCTCATCCATCAGCAACAGGCGAAGGCGTAAGGCATTGTTTACAATAGGTTCATAATTAGAAAGCGGGTGTTTTAACGTAACCGCACTTTCTGGGCAATTTGCTGCCGGTTTTGTGATGGCTCGTTAGTTTTTAACTTGTAGTTTTTAAGCTGAGTCGTAGCAAGGTATTTCGGTAGCGCCCCTGTCCCAATTGAGGCGGGGAAACTGCAGCCATTGTTTGTCAGGGTAGATTGTTTTCCCATGAGCCGCACCTATAGAGCTACTGCCATCAATCTAAAGGCGATGCCCATAGGGGAAACCGATCGGCTCCTGACGCTGCTAACACCAGAGCTGGGTCTGTTGCGGGTGACTGCCCCAGGTGCCCGCAAGCATCTGTCTCGATTGGGCGGTCGCAGCGGTCTGTTTGTCATTAATGACGTCTTAATTGCTAAGGGGAAACGTCTGGACAAGCTAGTTCAGGCAGAGACTCTACGCTCATTTCCAGGATTGAGCCAGCATTTAGGCAAGCTCACGGCTAGTCAATACCTGGCTGAACTGGTTCTGCTTCAGGCCCTTGATGAGCAGCCCCAGCCCGATCTGTACTATCTGTTTGTGGAACACCTGGAGCGGATAGAGGCCAGTTCACAGGCAGGCATTTTAGCCTGTCTAACCCACGGTATTTACCATCTCCTGGCCCTAGAAGGGGTTGCTCCCGATTTTCAAACCTGTTGTGTCACCCGTCAGCCCGTTGTTCCAGACTTGAGCAATCCAGACTGGCGGATCGGCTTTAGCGTGGCAGCTGGGGGTATCTTTCAGCTGTCTGAACTGGGCCGTCTGGCCAGCGGTAGGGCTACTGGGGTTTACGCGCAATCGGCTGTAGCCGATAGCGCTATCAAGCACTCAGTACGAAATCATCGAGTTCAGGAGTTTGAGTCGGTAGCGTCGTCTCAGAAGGCGATTCCGGTAACTCAGCTAACGGCCCTGGAACTGGCCCTATTACAGCAGCTCAGTCGGCCAGACCTGGTGACAACGGCCCAGGAATTGGCCTCTCCGGTTGGCAGTGCCGTGAGACAACCCCACGAATTGTGGATGCGAATTGAACGGCTTCTGAGACAATATGCCCAGTATCAGTTTGATCAGCCAATCCGCTCAGCTACCTTAGTTGACACCTGTTTTTCCGTTGAGTAGTCCAGCCCCCGATGAGATAAACCCATGTGGCGTGAGCACGAGTCCGATTCTCCAAGTAACTGGGATAAGGATGGTTCCAACAGTCAGCCGCCGTCCAATGCCTCAAAGCTACCTTCGCCTCAGCGGGCGGAAAAGCTGGCAAGCACCATGACTAAATCCGGCACAGCAGAGCCAGTCCCCTCGGGCCTGAAGAACGGGGAAACCGAGCAGGGTTTTTGGCCGGTCCTGAGAAACCGCAATTTCCTGACCCTCTGGAGTGGCCAGGTCTTCTCCCAAATGGCGGACAAGGTCTACCTGGTGCTGATGATTGCTATCATTGCTGGCCAGTTTGACTCGCCGGGGCAGACCATCAGTGGCTGGGTCACGGGCGTAATGATCGCGTTTACCATTCCAGCTGTGCTGTTTGGCTCGGTGGCCGGGGTTTTTGTGGATCGCTGGCCCAAAAAGCCGGTGCTGGTTATGACCAACCTGCTGCGGGGCGGGCTGGTCGTGCTGCTGCCGCTCCTGCTGTGGCTGGCAACCGGCTGGTCTGAATTTGGCGGTATCCCAACGGGATTCATGCTGCTGCTGGTTGTGACCTTTCTAATATCGACGCTGACCCAATTTTTTGCGCCCGCAGAACAAGCGGTGATTCCGCTGATTGTGGAGAAGCGCCATCTGCTGTCGGCGAACTCGCTCTACACCACCACCATGATGGGGTCGGTGATTGTGGGCTTTGCGGTAGGGGAACCGCTGCTTGCGATCGCAGATACCCTCCTATCTCCCCTAGATGGCGGCTCTGGTCTGGGTAAAGACCTTCTGGTGGGGCTTAGCTACGGCATCGCTGGTGGGATTTTGCTGCTGCTGCAGCCCAAAGAAGAGAGAAGCTACTCCCCCGAAACCGCGCCCCACGTGTGGCAAGACATCCGTGATGGCTTTGCCTATTTAGGCAAGCAGGCTCAGGTGCGCAGCGCCATTATTCAGCTGGTGCTGCTCTTTTCTGTGTTTGCGGCGTTAGCGGTTTTGGCCGTTCGTCTGGCCGAGGTAATGCCCGCTCTGAAACCCTCGCAGTTTGGTTTTCTGCTGGCATCTGGCGGCATTGGGATGGCAATCGGAGCCACCTTTGTCGGCCACTTTGGCCAGCAGTTTGCCCGCAGACGGTTGAGCCTCTACGGCTCCTTAGGCATTGCAGCTAGCTTGGCTGGATTGGCCTGGAGCACCGAAAAACTCTGGTTTTCCCTAGTTCTCATTCTGCTGCTGGGACTTTGTGCCGCTCTAGTGGGCATTCCCATGCAAACCACCATTCAAGAAAAAACGCCAGAGGAGATGCGGGGTAAGGTCTTTGGGCTACAGAACAATCTCGCCAATATTGCCCTGAGCCTGCCTTTAGCCCTGGCTGGAGTGGCCGAAACTCTGCTCGGGTTGCCCAGGGTTTTCCTGGGCCTGAGCCTGATCGTGGCTGCGGGGGGGGTGTTGACCTGGTATATTGCCGATACGGGATCAGGCTCAGCCGAAATTTCTTCTGAAAGCTGAAATCTTTTGGCGTTGCTCACCCCGTTCCTCAATGACTGGGTTTCTCCCTTCCGTTCTGGTTCAGTGAGCCTTTTTTGAATGCATATCGCGTGGCTTGGCAAAAAATCCCCCTTTTGTGGCAATGTCACCTACGGCAGAGAGATCACCAATGCCCTCCTCGAAAGGGACCATCAGGTGACTTTTCTCCACTTTGCACAGCCTCCTGAAGCAGAAGCCGGCACCCACTCTCCTGACTGTGCGGAGGTTTCACTACCCTTCCTGTTCAAGTCACAGATCCTCACTATTCCGTCTTTCAAGTCTGGGAAGCTGCTGGTGCAGGCGCTGAAAAAACTGCAGCCCGACCTTGTTCACGCATCCTTGACCCTGTCCCCGCTTGACTTCCGGCTGCCAGAGATCTGCGCTGATCTGGGCATTCCGCTGGTGGCGACGTTTCACCCGCCCTTTGACCGTAAGGTTCGCAGTCTGACCTCAGGCACTCAGCACCTGACCTACCAACTCTATGCCCCCTGTCTCGCCCATTACGATCGGGTCATTGTCTTTTCAGACCTGCAGCGAGATCTGCTGATTAAGCTGGGCGTGGCCCCGAGCACCGTGGTCGTCATTCCCAACGGCGTGGATACCGCAAAATATTCCCCAGGTCCATCCTCCATCAAAGCTGAACTCAGGGCCCAAAAGCTCTTTGTTTACCAGGGACGACTTTCTCCTGAGAAGAACGTTGAGGCCCTGCTGCGGGGCTGGCGGCAGGCCCGGATGGGGGAGCACAGCCGACTGGCCATTGTTGGTAACGGGCCCCTGGCAGCTTCTTTAAAGATGTTTTACGGCGAGGATGACGGGATTATCTGGCTGGGCTTTATTGCCGATGAGCAGCGCCGCATTGAGATTCTTAGGGGTGCTGACGTGTTTATTTTGCCTTCCCTGGTGGAAGGGCTGTCTCTGTCGCTTCTAGAAGCAATGGCCTGTGGGGCAGCCTGCATCGCGACGGATGCTGGAGCTGACGGCGAGGTGTTGGCTAATGGCGCTGGCATCATTCTGGAGACGCAGAAGGTTTCTACCCAGCTACAAACCATTCTGCCGATTTTTCGCGACCATCCAGAAATGACCCAGCTGCTGGGGCGCAAGGCACGGCAGAGGGTCATCGAGCGCTATACGCTGCGGTCAAACGTTTCCTGTTTAGAGATTCTCTACAGGCAGGTGGTGGCTGAGAATACGCAGGTTCTTCTCAGCCGAGGCGCTTAGCAAAGTTTAGATCTGGAGCATAGAGGGCCTGGAGACGGGGTTAAACCGCGTCTCCAGGCTCTGCTGGGTTAGCTACGCAGGGTGACCTTGAACTGTTGCTCTAGGGCTTTACGAACTTTTTGGTGAACCGGCTCAATATCCTCGTCGGTGAGGGTGCGATCTTGGGCTCGATAAACCAGCCGAAACGCCAGGCTGCGCTGCCCCTCTGGGACATGCTCCCCCCGATATTCGTCGAACAGAGTGACTGACTCCAGCAGTTTGCCCCCTGTACGGGTCATCACCTTCTCCAGATCGCCGACGGCAACGGCGAGGGGGGCGAAAAAGGCAATGTCTCGGTCAGAGGCGGGGAAGGGGGAATAGGCTGAGAACTTAACGGTGCCTTTGCGATCGCTTCCCAGACACAGCAGCAGCACGTCCCAATTAAGCTGAAAAACGTAGACTTCTGGAGGCAGCTCACGCGCCTGCTGCAGCTGCGGATGTAGCTGACCAAAGGTGCCCAAACGGGTCTTGCCGCGCACCCACAGGGAGGCCGTACGTCCGGGATGCAGGCGAGAATCTTCACTGTCAGGCCGATAGTCTACAGCTAGCCCCAGTCGCTGAAAAACCGCATCGAGCACGCCTTTGGCCTGATACCAAGTCAAGGGCTGGTCGCGACCGCCGTTGACCCACAGCCCCCGGCGCGGATCTCCGCCTAAAATACCGCCCACGGCTTCTGCTTCATGCAGTCCGGCTTCATCTCGCCAGAAAATGCGGCCTTTCTCAAATCCGTTTAGCGGCCCGTTGCCCTGGTTCAGGTTCAGCTCAAAAGCTTCGATCAGACCATCTAGT
Source organism: Cyanobacteria bacterium Co-bin13 (assembly GCA_014534385.1). Classification (GTDB taxonomy): domain Bacteria; phylum Cyanobacteriota; class Cyanobacteriia; order Phormidesmidales; family Phormidesmidaceae; genus JACVSF01. The sequence goes on along the minus strand of JACVRP010000002.1, from coordinate 8,041 downwards.
AAGTCGGTTCGCAGCGCCGAGTATTCCGGGAACAGCGGGTTGGCCAGCACCACCTGCCGCTCAGACTTGGGCTTGGTGAGCGAGTAGTGAATCAGCTCGGTTAACCCTGCCCCCCGGAAGCTCTCGCGCAGCCGCCGAGCCAGGTCAGCCTCGGGCGTCAAAGCCCCGCCGCTGGTTTCGGCTGGCAGCGTATCTGCAAAGTTGTTGTAGCCGTAGAGCCGGGCGATCTCCTCCATTAGGTCGATCTCCCGCTCCAGGTCCCGGTAGCGGTAGGGCGGCACCTGCACTCGCCAAATCCGCTCGTGCTCGGTGGGCTCTATCTGGCAGCCCAGGGAGGTTAAGATGGCGCGAACTCGCTCAGCCGGGATCTCAGCGGCAGCTGCGCCAAGATCCGTCACCGGACCCAGCACCTGGGCAACTCGATCCAGCCGTAGCTCAATGGTGCGGCTAGGGGTAATTTTGCCGCTAGCCGTGCGGTCAACGGCTTGGGCAGCAACAGTGCCCCCGGCCAGTTCCTGCAGCAGCTGTAGGGCGCGATCGCAAGCCAAGTTCAACTCCGCCGGGTTGACCCCGCGCTCATAGCGAGCCGAGGCCTCCGTTCGCAATCCTTGGCTGCGGGCCGACCGACGAATAGCCGCCGCATCAAAATAGGCCGCCTCCAGCATGACCTTCCGAGTGCCGGCAAACACCTCAGTGTCTTCTCCCCCCATCACCCCCGCCAAAGCCACAGGCCGATCGTTCGCCGTGATCAGCAGCGTCTCCGGCTTCAGCTCCCGCTGCTGGCTATCCAGCGTCCGCAGGGACTCCCCGGAGCGGGCGTAGCGCACCCCAATCGTCAACGTCTCTCCCCCGGCCACCTGCTGCAGCCGCTCTAGATCAAAGGCATGAAGCGGCTGCCCCCACTCCAGCAGCACATAGTTAGTAATATCGACAACGCTGTTAATGGGCCGAGTACCGGCAGCCTGCAGTCGCTGCTGCAGCCACAGGGGAGAAGGGGCCACCAAAATGTTTTCAAGGACTGTTCCAAAGTAGATCGGGCAAGCTGCCTCATCGGTTAGCTGCACCTGCAGCCCGGCTGCTTGAGCCGGAATGACGGGCGGCTGATGCACCGGCAGCGTTAGCTTGGCCCCGGTAATGGCTGCTACTTCTCGGGCAATACCGACCATACTCAAGGCATCAGCTCGGTTCGCCGTAGAGGTTAAATCTAAAATCACATCGTCTAGACCCAGGAGCGGGCGGGCATCTTGCCCCACCTGCAGAGACTCACCCTGAAAGCTGTGAATACCTTGGGACTCTTTTTCCAGGCCCAGTTCTGCCAGAGAGCAAATCATGCCCGCCGAGGGCACTCCCCGCAGCTGGCGAGCCTTAATTGTGAGGTCGACCTTGGGCAGGTAGGTGCCAACCGTTGCTACCGGCACATAAAGACCTGCCCGCACGTTAGAAGCCCCACACACAATCGTTGTAGGAGCCTCTGCGCCAATGTCTACCTGACACACGTTCAGCTTGTCTGCATCAGGATGGGGCGCGCAAGCCTGCACCTGTCCCACGACGACGCCCTCTGCCCAGGCCCGCCTGTCTTCAATATCTTCCACCTCAAACCCCGCCATAGTCAGCGTCTCAGCCAGAGTTTCGGGGGTTAGCTGAATGTCAACCAGTTCCTTGAGCCAATTGAGGGAGATTCGCATCGGATATACCGTAACGCTGCCCGCTGAGCAGCTCTTAATGTTTGTTCATCAACAACCCACCTATTCTACCGCCCCAGATACCCTGCAGGCGGCTTCAAAAAAGCTCCAGTGACCGGATTCGACCTCAGCAGCGCAGAATGCTTGATTAGCACTAAAACTGCATTGAGACCTGACTTAGTCTAGTTAAATGCGCCAAATTAATCAGACCCAAGAATTCTTCAGAGATTCTTCACCGATTTAAGCGAACTTAGGGCATATAACCCCCCTACGAATCAGGGAATAATTAGAGTAATGTGACAGTACCCATCGGGTCTGAAGCGGAAAACTCCAGTTAACGAGGACAAAACGCCCCTCAGCGTGCTCCCTAGATCTACCCCCACCGCCGTCCTTCAAAGCGACTGCCGTTACCCGAACCTAAATCCGAAACGCAGCATGAGCTACTGTATCAACCCCGCTTGCCCTAATCCCAAGAATCCGCCCACTGCTAATCAGTGTCAGGCCTGTGGGGCAACCCTCCTGCTGCGGGACCGGTATCGCATGCTTCGAGCACTGGGGAGAGGCGGCTTTGGAGCCACCTTCTTGGCCCGAGATGAGGCGCTGCCCGGCAACCCACCCTGCGTTATCAAGCAGCTGCGCCCCTCCACAGAAGCCCCCCACATCCTCGACATGGCCAGGGATCTGTTTCAGCGGGAAGCCAAGATCTTGGGGAAGATTGGCAACCATCCTCAGCTGCCGCGACTGCTCGACTATTTTGAGATCGACCAGGAGTTTTACCTGGTGCAGGAATTTATCAACGGGGCAACTCTGCAGCAGGAGGTCAAGCGCGGCGGCCCTTTTACTGAAGCGGGGGTAAAGCAATTTCTTAGCGAAATTCTCCCCATGATTCAGTATGTCCACAGCAGCCAGGTGATTCACCGGGATCTCAAGCCAGCCAACATTATTCGCCGGGAACAGGATAAAAAGCTGGTCTTGATTGACTTTGGCGCGGTTAAAGATAAGGTCAACCCGGTCAAGGCTAGCAGCACAGAACAAACTGCCCTAACCGCCTACGCCATTGGCACCCCCGGCTATGCACCACCAGAGCAAATGGCTATGCGACCGGTTTATGCCAGCGATATCTATGCATTGGGCGTTACCTGCATCTATCTCCTTTCCGCCCAATCCCCTAAGGATCTAGACTACGACCCGACCACTGGGGAGCTGCTGTGGCGGGAAAGAATCCAGGTGAGCGAACATTTTGCAGGGGTGCTTCAGAAGATGCTGGAGATTTCTGTGCGCCATCGCTATCAGTCCATTGACGCGATTCTTCGGGACTTGGATCTAGAGCCCTACATGGACAGCCTGGCCCAAAACATGGCCTTTCAAATGCCGCCTTCAGGCCGTAACGATCCCATGAGTGGGCCTATCAGCGGGGCTTCTAGCCCGCTCACCTCCGGCGGCAACTCGACAGGTTCCCCCTCCGCTCGCATGGCAGCAGCCATCCGAGCCCGTCGGGAGCGCGTCACCTCGCGCTCGGGAACAGTTTTAGGCAATGGCAGGAAACCCCCTTACATGGGCTCTCCTAACCGGATGCCGCCGTCTCACCCCCTACCCCTTTCCCCAACGCCTCAGCGCAAGCCCTCCATCTCAAAGTTCACAGCCGATGAAATTAAGCTGAGCTATCTGAAAGGCCAGCGCGATTTTTCAATGCAGACGTTTGCGACCCTTGACCTGCAGCGTTCTAACCTCTCTGGGGCTAATTTCAATCAGTCAAAGTTTACCAAGGCGAACTTTCAGGGCGCAGATCTGTCGAGCGCTAACTTTGGCAAAGCCGATTTACCCCAGGCCGTTTTTCGCAATAGCCGACTAGGCCGCGCCTACTTCAATTTTGCCAACCTGGAAAATGCCGACCTGCGCGGAGCCGATCTTAGTTATGCCTGTCTGTCAAACGCCAATTTACGAGGCGCTAACCTGTGTGGGGCTGACCTAAGTGGAGCTGCGATTACAGAGGAGCAGCTGGCTATGGCGCGAACAAACTGGTCAACCGTCTACCCCAACGGCCGCAGAGGAATTCTTTAGAAGAAGGGGGAAAAGAAGGAGAAGGCCGAGGACTACAGGGCAAGAGTTTAGAAGAGGCAGCCTTCTCGCAGCATAGGCTCTATCGAGCACTTTAAGAAAACCTTCCTTACGCCTTACCTCTAAGCAGCATTAGGCTGCAGAACAGCCATGCCTTTCTGCACGGCAGGTCGTTCAGCCAGGGTTGCCGTCCATTTTTCAACGTTGGGAAAGGCCTCCAGCGAGATGCCCAGGTAATCGTAGACCGCAACCCAGGGGTAGGTAGCAATGTCTGCAATAGAGTAGTCCCCTGCTAGAAACGGGTGATCCGTCAGCTGTTTCTCCATCACTCCCAGCAGGCGGAGGACTTCCTTCTCATAGCGATTGATGGCATAGTCAATTGATTCGGGAGCGGATCGGCGAAAATGTCCTAGCTGGCCAAACATCGGACCGACACTAGCCATTTGAAACATCAACCACTGGATCACCCGATGACGGCCCTGCAGGTCTTGAGGCAGCAGTTTTCCGGTTTTCTCAGCCAGGTAGATCAAGATCGCACCCGACTCAAAAACGGTTAGCCCCGTTTCCTGGTCAACGATGGCTGGGATTTTGCTGTTGGGGCTAATGGAGACAAAGTCGGGGTTAAACTGTTCTCCCTTGGAAATATCAATTTTATGGACGGTGTAGGGAAGGCCAGCTTCTTCTAGGAAAATGGCAGGCTTGCGGCCATTGGGCGTGGTGAAAGTGTAGAGGTCAATCATGGTGTTTGTTGCCGTAGTGCTGGAACAACCGCTCAGGCCAGGACTCCTGCCACTTGAGGAAAAAACCCGCAAATAGAGCTTCCCCAAACGATCGGATAAGGCAGGATAGTACCTGGCGAAAGCGCTTGGATTGAGACAATAAGTCAGGCTAAATCAGCTAGGGAGAGCAGATTGATGCCTCCCGGACTGCGCTAGGCGGTGACGTTTGCGGCAATCAGGCTGTTGAGCTTGGCAACCAGATCGGCCTTAGATAGAACGCCTGCAATCGTATCTACCCGCTGCCCCTGATTGAAGAAAATTAGGGTCGGGATGGCCATGACGTGATACTGCAGGGCCAAATCGTCATTCTCGTCTACGTTAACCTTGGCAATTTTTGCCTTTCCGGCAAATTCAGCCGCCATCTCTTCGACAATTGGGTTCATGATGCGGCAGGGCCCACACCAGGCAGCCCAAAAGTCAACGAGCACTGGAACGTCACTCTGCAGCACCTCAGCTTCAAAATTTTCTGAGGTGAGGGTCAGGTATTTTGCATCGTCAGCCATTAGAGTTTTCTCCTTCGGTAGGTTAGCGGTGAGATCAGAGTTGCCCTAGCGGGCCGAACTCAAATTCTTTGCCCGCATTAAATTGATTCATTATCTCAGGCTGGGCCTGCTACTTGGGGACAGGGCCTAATCTCTATTTTGGAACAATCGTTCAAGTTTTGCCTGAGAAAATTCTGAGAAGCAGCCAAAATTCACGCTGCCTTTACTTCCGTCGGCGCTTTTGTGGACGGCGCTCCTGTCGGGAAATGTGTCGGGCGGTTAGGCCTGCTAGCGGCGGAGCCAGGACCAGGTAAGCTAGCCAGATTCTAGAAGTTGCTCGCTGACGGTGCTGATCAACGCAGGTAACGTCTCTAGGGAGACAGCCGTAGGGGCGATGAATGCTGCCTATAGCCAGCTGCAAAGCCAGGAGATGAATGCCGAACCAGAGAAAAAACAGCAGTGCTAGCCCCGCCAAAAAGACAGAAATGTCTGAAGCACGAAAGGCAGTACGAGGCTTGGGCGGGTAGGGCACAGGTGGGTGAGGGCTAACCCAGCACGGTCAGGATTGTCTTGACGATATCACGCAGGCTATGGGGATCGGGATCTACCTTGGAGATGACCTGGAGGCCTTGAACGCTGGCAGTTAGATAGCGAGCTAGGGTTCTGAGTTGGGCATCGTGAGGAATTTCGCCTCGGTCCTTAGCCCGTACCAAAGCTGTATAAAAAGCGTCTTCTAACTTTAAGAGGGTTTGCTTTAGGTGGTTGGCGACTTCCGGATCGTGAGGGCTAAATTCAATAATTGTGTTGGTCATCAGGCAGCCCTGGCAGGGAGAAGCATCTTCGATGCACTGCACTAGGGTCTCAAAGTAGTCGAAGATGGCCTGACGGGCTGCACCGGGGGCCTGTAGCCGATCGACTGCCTGCTGAATGAAAGTACTGGTGTAGTGTGCGATCGCACTTAGAAATAGCTGCCGCTTATCGCAAAAAGTATCGTAGAGGCTGCCTCGGTTAATTCCCATGGCTTCCACCAGGTCCTGCACAGAAGTTGCCTCATACCCCTTCTGCCAGAAGACCTGCATTGCTTTTTCTAGCACCGCTTCCTGGTCAAACGCCTTTTGTCGTGGCATAAGAAGATATAGGGTCGCTGCTTTTGTCATAGCAAATTTTGGAACAATCGTTCAATGCTACGCTGAGCTACCCTCCTTCTCCTGACTCAGGTGCCCCTATGTTGAATCCCAACAAGATTCTGATCAACTCCTTTGTAGAGGCCCTGCGGGAGGGCTATTCATCCACCTATGGTGGTCTCAAGTCCAACTATGCCGACATCATTGCCTGGGTCGGCAGCATGGGGCTAGAAAACATTGCCAACGGCAATGCGCTCTACCACAATGTTGAGCACACTATTTACGTCACCTTAGTGGGCCAGGAGATTTTGCGGGGCCGGCACATTCGTGAGGGCGGGGTGTCTTGCGAAGACTGGCTCCACTTTATGATTTCCCTGGTGTGCCACGACATTGGCTACATTCGAGGCGTCTGCCGCCAAGACAGCATTCCCAAAAATACCTTCGCCACCGGTCGAGACAACGAAACCGTTGCGCTGCCCTCAGGGGCCACCGATGCCGGATTGACCCCTTACCACGTAGATCGGGGCAAGCTCTTTGTTGAGGAGCGCTTTGGCGGTCACCACCTGATCAATGCCGAGGTAGTTAAGGAAAACATTGAGCTAACTCGCTTTCCGGTGCCCAGCGACAGCGATCACCAGGACACTATCCGGTATCCGGGGCTGGTCAGGGCAGCGGATCTGATTGGTCAGTTAGCCGACCCCCGCTACCTGCAAAAAATTCCCTCCCTGTTCTACGAGTTTGAGGAAACTGGGGTCAATCAACACCTGGGCTACCACAACCCAGAGGATCTGCGGCTGAACTATCCCAAGTTTTACTGGAAAACAGCCTACCCCTACATCCAAGATGCCGTGCGCTATCTGCAGCTGACCCAGGAGGGTAAGCAAGTTCTGGCCAATCTCTACTCCCACGTGTTTGAGATAGAGCACGAGTCTCACCCAGAGTCCTTCATATAGACCTGTAGACCTGGGGCGGTTTTTTCCCGTTAGCTCGGTAAAAGGCCTGTGCCTACCCTTAGCAAACTCTGGGGACTCGACGAGCCGACGAGTGTCGCCGCTGGGTCTGCTGCCAGATCGCCATGAGCAGATGCTCTAGGGCGGAGTCGAGTTCAGTGACGAAGATGCCTTCGTCGCTGCTGGTAGATTCTGCAATCCAGACGCCGTGCAGGGTGACTTCTAGCCAGCTGCAGAGCTGCTCGGGGCTGTCGCTATCGCAGCGGTCGATGGCAACGGCTTCTGTCTGCCGGGCTAACTGCTGCAGGTGGATCATTCCCGGCAGGTCCGCCGGCAGAGGCAAGGAGGCATAGGTTGGCTGCACCGCAATCGACTGGCCCAGCCGCAGGGTCAGAAGCGTCCGCTGGGCCACGATGGCTTCAACGCTTTGGGCTACCCGCTCTAGGACAAGCCCGGTATCTGTATACGTAATCTTCAGCATGGTTAGGTCTTAAAAATCCAAAGGTGCTGAGAATGCCAAAAACCAAACAGTAGGAATGCGTGAGGCGCAAACCGGCGGGGAGCGTGAGCTTGGCAATAGGGGAAAATACAGCACACAAACCCCCGCTTCCCGGTTGGGAGAAGCGAGGGCTGGATAAACCTGGAAAGAATCGGGTTAACCCAGCTGAAGTACAGGGAAAGAACTGCACTGCTCGCTTCGCCTATGTTGCCTAGATCGATCGGCGGACAGATCTGTCCCGCCAGTTCGCTCAAACAGGCCAAACTTGAGGTTGCGATAGGTGGATAGGAGGCCTGCGATCGCACCCATTAGGCTGCCGCCGCCGCTGGCGAGGGCCTTTACTTGCATGCCGGTGGGTAGAAATCTTCTCACAGCAGGTCTCCTTGAGCAGTACAGCCAAAAAGCTGGTTGACTAACGTTAATTTCCTATGTCAATACTACAGGTGTAGCATGAAAGTGTCTAGACT
>JACVRP010000471.1 GCA_014534385.1 Cyanobacteria bacterium Co-bin13 | reverse complement strand
GCTGAACCTTGCCGAGGAGGCCCCAGCGGGCTCTGCCGATCAGGCTGCCAGCCCCGCTGCACCCTTGCCCGCCTCAGCAGGACCGCTGGAGCAGGATTTTCGGCAGGCGATGGGAGGGCTTTGGCAGCAGTATCAGGGGCTGATGACGGAGCGCTTAGCCAGTCTGCAGGCGGCTGCCCAAGCGGTCCAGGCCGGAACTTTGAGTGAGGCTGTGCGGCAGTCTGGGATGCAGGCGGCCCATAAGCTGGCCGGGGTGCTGGGCATGTTTGAGTGCGACCAGGGCACTGCGATCGCACGCCAGCTGGAAACCCTGCTAGAGGCTTCGCCCACTCCCGCAGCCGACACCGTCGTCGATCTGGTGCAGCAGCTGGCGGCACAGATGGCGCTGTCAGCCCAACCAGCAGCGGCTAATAGCGAACCCGTTGCCCTACTGCTGGTCACCCTGGAGGCCGATCTGAGCGCAGAGCTTCAGGCACTGGCGGCAGCGGCAGATTTGAGCTGGGTCGAGGCTACCACCCTGGCCGAAGCCCAGGCCCTGGTGCAGCAGCGCCAGCCAGCACGGGTAGTGTTAGAGATTGCCTCAGCTAGCCAGTGGGCAGAGAGCCTGGCCTTTCTCCAGAGCCTCACAGCCCAAGCGCCGCCGGTATCGGCCCTGGCGCTGACCACGCTAGACAGCCTGGTGGATCGAGTTGCGATCGCCCGCGCCTTGACCGGCCAGCTTGGCCCAACCGGCAGTCAGCGGTTGCTGGTCAAGCCCGTTACCGCCGCCCAGGTGTGGAGCCAGCTCACCTCGGACTGGCGGCCGGGTCCGGCTGCCCACGCTCGGGTGTTAGTAGTCGATGACGACCCTCTCATTCCCGCTGCCCTACGGCCTTTGCTAGAGCCTTGGGGCCTGGGCGTGGTGGCGCTAGAGAACCCCCAGCGGTTTTGGGAGGTGCTAAATGCGGCTGCCCCCGACCTGCTGATTCTAGATGTGGAGATGCCTCAATTTAGCGGCATTGACCTGTGCCAAGCCGTGCGCGTTGACCCCCACTGGCAAAACCTACCCATCCTGTTTCTAACCGCTCACCAAGACCGTGATACCGTGCAGCAGGTGTTTGCCGCAGGCGCAGACGACTTTATTACCAAGCCGATTGTGGGTCCAGAGCTGCTAACCCGCATTCTCAACCGGCTAGAGCGCAACCAGCTGCTCCAGGCGCTATCCCGCCGCGACCCTCTAACCGGCCTATTGAACTACGCCCAGTCCCGGCCAGCGCTGACCACACTGCTCCAGCAGACAGCCGTTGCTGCCCTGGCCCTGCTGAAGCTGACCGACCTAAACACGCTCCAGACCCACTACGGCCCCGAAACCGTTCACCAAATCCTTCAATACTGGGGCTCCCAAGTGCAGGCGGTGCTCCGGAGTTCAGATATTGCTGGCTACTGGGGCAACGGAGAAATTGTTGTGGGCCTAGCGGGACTCAACAAGCTCGAAGCCGCTGACTACCTAGCGCCCCTATGCCAGCGACTGCGGCAGCACATCGTCACCCTGCCCACCGGAGAGCGCCTTCAGCCCGAACTTGCGATCGCTCTAGCCGAATACCCCAAAGACAGCCCTGATCTATTTAGCCTCTACCAAACCGCAGCCAGCACAGCCCACAAATAATCCCCCCTACCCCTTACCCCTCCACCCCCATCCCTCCATTCTCCAAATCTTCTCGATTACCCACTAAAGTCAGGCTTGGATTAGTCTTGACTACAGGCCCCTCACGCCGACTCCCATGAGCGCCAATCCGGAAGAACTGGTCAACTCCCTTTCCGGCCCTCCCGACATCTTGGCAATAGCGCTCAACAGCGTTGCCGATGCGCTGGTCTGGACTGACTGCCAGAGTCGGATTTTAGGCTGTAACGCTGCTTTTGAGCGGTTGGTGGGGCAGAGCAGCCATCGGCTGCAGCAGCAGTTTCTATATCAGTTTCTGCCCCTACAGCAACAGGGCCAGCGGATAGAGCGCCACGACTATCCCGCACATCAGATTCTGCGGGGCTGCTACCTTCCAGCAGAGTACGATCTGCAGCGGGGTGATCAGAGCTTGATTTTGGAGGTTTCTGGCCACCGGGTGGGCGATAACAGTGAGTCGGTCGCCATTCTAACCATTCGAGACGTCACGCGCACCAGGGCCGCTGCCCAGACCCGGGCTGAAACGCTCTCACTGCTTCAGGCAACTCTAGAATCCACTGCGGACGGCGTTTTTGTGGTGGCCCGCAACGGTCAGGCGCTGGCCTATAACCAGAAGTTTGTCCGCATGTGGAACCTGCCTGAGCAGTTGCTGGCTGCCGATGCCAACCCCCGTGAGCGGTTTCAGTACCTGGCAGAGCAGACAGCCGACCCAGAAGGCTTCAAGGCCCGCGTTTTGTACCTGTTTGACCAGACGCCAGAGGCTGCGGTTTTTGATCGGCTGACGATGAAAGATGGCCGCATCTTTGAGCGCTATTCCCAGCCTCAACGGTTAGAGGGCCGCATTGTTGGCCGGATCTGGAGCTACCGGGACATCACCGAGCGCCAGCAGGCAGAGATTGCCCTGCAGCGGCGCGAGGAAAAATACCGGGCCATTTTTGAAAATTCCCAGGTGGGAATTGGCCGCACTCGCATTCGAGACGGGCTGATTTTAGAGGCTAACCAGCGATTTGCCCAAATTATGGGCTACACCTCGCCCGCCGATTTGATTGGCCAGGTCCGCACTCAAGACTTCTATGCCAACCCCCAAGACCGGGAGGATCTGGTGGTGGCACTGCAGCGCCACGGAGGCGTCCACGACTTTGAGGTGCAGCTGCTGCGACGAGATGGCTCTCTGATTTGGGGGTTGCTGTCTTTACGGATGAACGCGGCTGAGGACTGCCTGGAGTTTGTGATTACAGATATTAGCGATCGCAAGCGCGTCGAGGAGGACCGCCAGTGGGCCGAAGCTGCGCTGCGCCAGCGCGAGGCGGAATACCGCCTGCTGGTGGAAACGGCCAACTCCGTCATCCTCAAGTGGGACACTCAGGGGACAGTGCTGTACCTCAATGACTACGGCCAAAAATTCTTTGGCTACGACCTGGAGGAGAT
>JACVRP010000624.1 GCA_014534385.1 Cyanobacteria bacterium Co-bin13 | reverse complement strand
GTTCCTGGGGTGGGAAATGCTGCACAATGCCCTGAACCGACTGCCCTTGGGCAAAGGCTCGATACCATCGCTCTAGCCCATAATCGGCGTAGGGCAGGTTTTGCCAGTGAGCCTGGTGAATGCTGGCGGCAATGCCGCTTTGGGTCCACTCATAGCGCAGGCTCATGGCCTGCAGGCCAGAGACCGGATGGGCATGGTTTTCGTAGATATACACCCGATCAACATCGGCGGCCTGGCCTAGGGTCGCTAGCATCTGGGGAATGGCGGCCTCCAGCTGACTGACAATCAGCAGATGACGGCTGGCGTCGGCAACCCCCCGCAGCAGCCGATCGCGCTGCCATACCTCGGCCTCTCCCTGCTTGCGCTGGGTGATATCCTCCACGGTGCCCTCGTAGCCCGTCAGTCGCCCTCGGTCATCAAAGATCGCCCGCGCCGACTCAGAAATCCAGATGATGCTGCCGTCTTGGCGGTACACCTCCGACTCAAATCCCAGTACAGATCCTGCCAGCTCCATTTGCTGCACGAAGTTTTGGCGGCGGCTGGGATCGACGTACAGCTGTTGGCCAATATCGGTCAGGTTCGCCATCAGCTCAGCGGGTGAGGCATAGCCGTACAGCTTTGCCAGCATCGGGTTAACCGTTATATAGCGGCCTGCGGGAGTGCTTTGAAAAATGCCCTCCACCGCGTTTTCAAAAATGCTGCGGTACTTTAATTCGGCCTCTTTGAGAGAGGTCTCGGCCTGCTGGCGCTCTATCACCAGGGCAATTGCGGCTGTTGCAACTCGCAGCAGCGCCACCTCAGATGACTCCCAGCGGCGGGCCTCGAGACAGTTGCTAAAGCCAATCAGCCCGATAAAACAGCCCTTGACCAGGATGGGCAGCAGCAGCAGCGATCTGATATTTCCAGGCGGCGTGCAGAGCAGCTGGCGCTGCTGAGCCGTGAACTGATCCCAGGTCAGATTAACCAGCCCCGTTTGCGCGATCAGCTCTAGCCAGTCTGGAAAGACCGCATTGATCGAAATGTTTTGAAGGACCGGCTCATGCAGAGTAGGGGCAATCCCCTCGGCAGTCCACTCGGCAATCTGGTGAGCGTTGAGCTGATCTGAGACTGGCTCGGTGGCGGTTTCGACCACGTAGTAGTAGACCCGGCTGGCTCCCGAAACCTGGCCCAGCAGCTCCAGAATTGGAGTGATCCACTCCTGTAGCCGGGGGCTGCTGAGCGATAGGAGCTGCCCCTGAATGTCAACCAGGGTCGTTAAATACTGCTCCCGTCGAGCCAGGGTCGATGCTGCAAAGGAGGTTGGTAGATCAGTTGCAGTTAGGGTCTGGGGAGCGGGGGGCAAAGACTCAGCAGGGGTCATAGTCAATGACACGGGTTCAAACAACCAGACGGTGCAGATGAGTGGATTGAGTAGGCTGCTTAGGGACTGATTCTTCAGGCGCGATCGCAACCAGGAGAGGTTGAGCCTGTTTTAATGCCTGGCAGCGGCGGCGGGGCTAGGCAGATTAACTCAGAGCTCTGTCTCCTTAATATCTGTATTCCCCTCTAGCTAATTAATGTATGCAGTGAATCGAGCAACTTGCTGGTAACTGGGTGAACTGCGCCCGTTGCCCCTGGTCACTGGGCAGCAGCGGCAGCAGAGATACTCTCCATCAGCAAGGCCACTGCCCTCTCAGG
>JACVRP010000101.1 GCA_014534385.1 Cyanobacteria bacterium Co-bin13 | reverse complement strand
GCTGGAGCGAAGCAGCGGCTGAGAAAACTCCTGCTTTTGCAGCTCGTGCATGTGGTGAAACAGCTGCCAGCAGTACTGCTCTGGCAGACCGCAGGTGAGGGCTCCTCGCAGCACGACGTTGAAGTACCAGTCGTTGGGGGCGATTTCTTCGTTGAGCTTTTCCATCACCGTATAGGTGCGGGTCTTGGGATACACCCGATCCTGGCAGTGGATTTTGACCGTTTCGTGGCAGTAGCCCTCTTCCCGCTCGTCTAAGCGATCGCTCAATCGCTGGGGCAGGTAGTACAGCACCCCCTGAACTGAAGCAGTCGCATCGGGCACGATGTCTAGCACACCGCAGTTACGCAGCTGGGAGCGGCGAAAAAAGCCCAGGCGGTAGCCTGGCAGCGTGGCAGGGCCAATGACATAGGCATGGGTGCTCTCTCCTAGCGATCGCTTTAGATCAACCGGGCACATGCAGGAGCCGTAGGCAAAATAGTAGAATCCCGGCTCTTGCAGGGTGGGCTGGCTAGGGTTTGCTGGGGCCTGAATGGAGTAGAGAGACATACGTCCAAAAGGGATGAAATTAAATCAACGGTAGGCTAGGGGGAATAGCAACCGCCCTGGGCGGGTTGAATTAATCTTAAACCATCGCATCCCTATCGGAATACCGTAGATTAAATCTACGTCAAAATTTCATCTTAATTTTGCCCGCTTCAAAGGAGGCAATATCAGCGGCGGTTAAGAGCCAATGCCCAGGCGGCCGGCCAGACTTGGGGTCAGCGGCAGCAGCGTGGCCAGCATGAGAAACAGGGCCAGCAGCCCTAAAGCGGCTCTAGCATCGTCGGGTTCGGTCAGGTCGTTAAGGCTGGGCCGCTCGAGGTTGCGCTGCAGGATCAAGATCAGGGCAGCCCAGTAGAGCGCCAGCGGATTAACCAGGGAGACCAGCACCAGCACCAGCAGGGTAACAAAGGTGGTGCGTCCGGCAGTTCGGCGACCATAGATGGCCTGCACGATTCGGCCCCCGTCTAGCTGACCAGCGGGCATGAGGTTCAAAGCGGTGATCACTAAACCTAGCCAGCCAATCACCGTCAGCGGGTGGACATCTACTAGCGGCTGCTGCAGGGCTGAGCCCAACACGACTTTAGCCAGCGTGCCCACCAAAACAGAGCCCTGGAAAAACTGAGACGGAATCTGGAACAGGCTGCCAGGGTGGGACAATACCAGGCCCAGCACCAGTATCAGCAGGGAAACCACTCCCCCGACAGCGGGGCCAGCGAAGGCAATATCAAACAAGACGCTGCGGTTGGGCAGCAGCGATTCAAAGCGGGTTATCGCCCCAAAGGAGCCAATCTGCCAGGTCGGGATCAAAAAGGGAGGGCTGAGGCGAATATCATTGCGCCGGGCCAGTACCCAGTGCCCAATCTCATGGGCTACGAGCACCACAACCACACCCAGCATAATAGGCACCGCCTGCCGCCACCGATCCGGCGTCTGCATCAGATCAAAGCCCTGGAGAATGCCTCCGGTCTCTAAGCTGGTAAAAATAGTGGCAATGCTCAGGGCCAGGGCCAGTACCCACTGGGCTGGCGTGGTCTTGGGGGGGTCAACGCTACTGGGCAGCACCACCACCGTTGGCCTGCGCTCAGCGTTTTCGACCAGAAACAGCCGGTAGCGATCGCTAACTCTTGCCGCTAGAGCCTCTGACAGCCGGGCATGGGTAGCGACGGGTTCGCCGCGCAGGTTGCCGCGAAAAATGGCTCCCTCCTGGTAGGGCACCGTTTCGGTGCGGAAGTAGGTATCAATGCCAAAGATGCCTTCAATCGCAGCTAGATCCTCTGCCGGAATGGGCATGGAGGAAGCTGCGGGGCTTGCGATCGCAGGCTCAGCCGCCGACTCCACGGCCTCACTAGGGGCCTCCCTAGGCGGAGCAGTATTGGCCTCTGCCAGGGGATCGCTCGCGGCATCGGCCGTCAGGGCGGCGGCGCGGCGGGCCATCATCTCTTCAGTGCCCAGCGATCGCAACTGCCGACCCAGGTAGATGTAAAGCCCTGTGGAGACAATCAGCAGCAGCAGCACCCCGGCCAGGTTGAGGTAAACGCCCAGGGCAACCAGGCTAAAAAACAGCAGCCAGGGAGCCATCAGCACGACTGACTGCAGCCAGGCCAGCAGCCCTACTTTGCCGTAGGGGCGAGCTCTTAAAAAGCCAACCGTCAGAATTGCGATCGCAGCCAGCAAAATCAACCCGGTCACTACCATGTCGCTGTCTCTCGTTTTTAAACTTGACTCTAAACTCGACCCAGGCTGCCAAACCGACCCGGCTCAGGCAACCGCCGAACCTTAATAGATACTTTAGCGAAGTCCTGGCGCTCCACCGGAGCCAACAGGGGCTGATTTTTCAGGTTTTGCGGGCAGGGATGCACTAGCCTTTAAGCGTGGGTAAGGGGGCAAAATTCCCCAGATACTGCTCCAGATGCAATTGTAGAAACCGAATGAACGCGCTTAAATTGACCGAGAGCCTCTATCTTGCAACGGTTCAGCAGTCTCTTCTTGCAAACGGTTTACAACGGCTATGACTCCCCCTGATACCCCCAGGTCACCCTCGCCCAATGAGGAACCCGAACCTTTAGCAAACTCTGGCTCTGCCCTTCAGCCTCCGGCCAGCCCGGAAACCGATACGGCCGGTCTAGCCGTGCCGCCCAGCGAGACCAACGGCGGGCGGAAAAGGCTGCCGACCGTGATGCCCGTTCCCCTAGAAACGCTGCCTGAAGATTTTTCTGCAGACACCTTCGAAAGCCCAGGTGAGCTTCACTCTATTCTGTCACCGGCCACGACTCTCACATTGATTGCCGTCGCGGTGATTGTAACGGGCATTTCCCTGAATAGCTTCTGGCTCACCCTGGGGGGGTCGCTGGTGGTTCTACTGGTGTCCTTTCGCCTGATTCTGCCAGCGGTGCGGGGAATTTTGGCAGAGCTTTCGCCCCAGCAGCAGGCTTTGCTGGTTGCTATACCAGGAGCCCTGACGGGTCTTTTTGGCCTGATGCAGATCTCGGGCCTCAATCAGGCGATTTTAGACTGGGGCAAGACGCTGCGCTGGGATGCCATTGGCGCGCTGGGCGATTTTTTAGGAGCCTTTGGCCAGATCTTTATTGCCATGCTGGCCCTGTATGTGGCCTGGCGCTCTTACGTTATCTCCCGTGACCTGACGGCCCAGCAAAACCGCATTACCCAGCAGCAGACCATCGACGCCTATTTTCAGGGCATTTCTGATCTGGTGCTAGATGATGAGGGCCTGCTAGAGGACTGGCCCCAGGAGCGCATCATCGCTGAAGCGCGCACTGCCGCCATTCTCAGCAGCATCGATGCCTCAGGCCGGGCTAAGGTGGTGCGGTTTCTGTCTCGATCACGGCTGCTAACGCCTCTAAGGCGCGATCGCAGATTGGGTCGGCCTATTTTAGACGGCAGAGGCGGCTATGAAGAAGACCGACAAGAGGGCGTTCGGGTGATCAATTTGGGAGCCATGCTGGCCACCAGTGACCTGTCCAACAGCGATTTGCGCTGGACCGATCTGAGCGATACCAATCTGATTCGGGCCAATCTTGCAGGCTGCGACCTGGTCAAAGCCAATCTGTCTCGCACTATTTTGTACCAGGCCAACCTGTCGGGTGCAGACCTGATGGGAGTCCGGCTATTCTATGGCAAGGCCGAGACCGCCTCTCCCCGCAGCCGCACCGAAATGCCCGATTTCAGCAGCGGAGCCTGCACCGGAGCGGTGGTAGAAGGGGCCGATTTCTCCCGGGTCAAGCGGATGTCGGAGGAGCAACGCCGCTACTGCTGCGCCTGGGGCGGTGCTGCGACCCGCGCCACCATTCCCGGCGGTTGCGACGACGTGCCCAATCGGTTGGAACGATAGCAGTGGACACCCCCAGACATTGGCGTAGTCAAAGCCCCAAACGATCTCGCTCGTTGCCGCAACCCCAGGAAACCGATGGCCATGCCGTTGGGCCTGTCGGTAAACCTGCTCGCAGCCAAAGGCGAAGCCGTCGGGCCTCGGCCGATGCCGCCACCGAACCTGCGCTCAGCCCCAAAGAGCAGCGGGCCCTCAAGCGCCAGGCTGCCAAGGCCCGACAGGAGCTGATTCAGTATGCGGTGTTTTCGCTGCTGGGGGCGGTGCTGGTGGGGCTGCTGCTGTCTCTGCTGGTCGAGCCCAAGATTGGCATTGGGGCGCTGGTGGCGATTCTCTGTCTGGCGTTGTCCTTTAAATATCCTCGGCAGGCGATTTTTGCCTTTGTCATTTACCTGCCCTTTAGCGGCACTGTGACCTATGCCCTGGGCGGCAGCGGCATTTTGCAGCTCGCCAAAGACGCTATTTATATCCCGGCCCTGATTGGGGTGGTTCAGTTTTGCCGCAAAACCAGTCAGCCGTTTATCATTCCCCCGGCGCTGAAGCTGCCGCTCAGCCTGCTGCTGACCCTGCTGGCCATGACGCTGATGTTCGTTAACCTGCCCCAGCAGCTAGCGGCACAGCCGGGCGACAACCCCATTTTGATCGGCATTTTAGGGCTCAAGATTCTGCTGGGCTACCTGCCGCTGATTGCCTGTATCTACTACCTAATTCGCGATCGCAACGATCTCTATTTTTTGCTGCGCATCCAGGTCGTGCTGATCCTAATCTGCTGTAGCCTGGGCTTCATTCAGTACATGATGCTCAAAACAGGGGTTTGCCCAGGCACAGTTGCCACCGGCGCAGCTGGCTTTAGAGCCTCGCTTGAGGCCCGTTGCTTTGTCGGCGGCTCACTGCTGTATAACCCCAGCCAGGGCCAGATCCGGCTGCCGGGCACCTTTGTGGCTCCCTGGCAGTGGGGCTGGTTTTTGATCTCCAGCGGCTTCTTTTGCTTTGGCACGACGTTTAGCGATCGCAACCCCTTCTGGCGGCTGATTGGCTTAGTTACTCTGGCCATCGTCTGTGTGTTGGCCGTTGTGTCGGGCCAGCGCATTGCCCTGGTCATGGTGCCGGTCACGGTTGTCGGGCTGCTAATTTTGACCGGCCAGGTCACCAACCTGAAGCGGTTTGTGCCCATTGTCATCGGTCTGGTCTTAATTTTGAGCATTCTAGTCTCGCAAAACCCCGACCTGGTGAGCCAGCGGTGGGAGAGCTTTCAGTCCCGCTGGGAAGCCTCGCCGCCCCAGGAGTTTGTTCGAAAGCAGTTCACCTGGGCCAGGCGTGAACAGGAAGGCATTTTGGGCCGGGGCGTGGGGCGAGCCACCAACTCAGCCCGGATCTTTGGTCAGGTGCAGCTGGTCGAGACCTACCACCCTAAACTGCTGTTTGAAATTGGCTATCTGGGCCTGCTGGCCACCCTGGCCCTGTACACTGTCCTGACGGTGGTTACCTACCGGGCCTACCGCTCAGTCAAAGACCCCAACCTGAGGGGATACGCGGCCTCAATGTGGGTGTTTGTGCTGTTTATTAGCTTTTTTCCCTACTACTATCCGCTGGATGTGGACCCTGTTAACGTCTACTACTGGCTAGCTGCGGGCATTGTTCTCAAGCTGCCTGCCCTTGACCGCCAGGAGCGCTTTCAGCAAGACAGCCAGGGCACCAGCAAAAAACGTAAGCTGACTAAGCGAGAACTAAAGCAGCTGCGTCAGCAGGAGCAAGCGGCAACATTTGACTAGCGTAGAAGTGAAGCGGGGAAAGGGACGCGCTGAGGTAAGGACGCGCGGAAGGGAGGGGGATGGGAGAGGTGAGGGAGATGGGAAAGATAGAGGAGATGAGGTGGATAGGGACACAGGAAACCTGAACTCTCCGCGTCTCCGCGTCTCCCCTTCCCCGCGTCTCCTCCTCTGCCTTCTACCCAACGCTTACCCATTCAACAGGACGCGATCGCAACTACCGTGAACTGGCCCTTGTTATCGGTTGTTATTCCTACTTACCGGCGCGAGGGGGTACTGCGCGACACGCTTAAGAGCGTTTTGCAGCAGGATTATCCCCACTTTGAGGTGATTGTTGTAGACCAGACAGCCGCACACGAACCGGAGACTCAGGCGCTGCTGGAGCAGCTAGCTGCGGCTGGAAAGATTACCCTGTTCACAGTTAGCTGGGCCAGCCTGCCTGCGGCCCGCAACTACGCAATTGAGCGTTCTAAGGGGGAAATCGTTGTTTTCATTGACGACGATGTCGATCTGCCACCTGGCTTTCTCCAGGCCCATGCCCGCAACTACGAGCAGCGACCAGAGGTGGGGGCCGTGGCCGGTCGGGTGTTTGACCGCATGAAGCTGGCCGAATCAGATGGGCTGGTGATCGAAGAGTTGCCGCCCCAGGCGATGGACCCCGGCATTGCCTGGTATCACATAGACCTGGTTCACACGGTCAAGCCGCAGCCGGTGCTGACTGCGCGGGGCTGCAATATGTCGTTTCGGCGAGAGCTGTTTGACCGCTTTGGCCTGCGCTTTGACGAGCGCTTTCACGGCAGCGCTGTACGGGAAGAGTCAGACTTTTGCCTGCACATTCGGCAGACCGGCCTGATTATCTGGTACGACCCAGCTGCTCATTTGGTGCACTTGGGCGAAGAAACCGGCGGCTGCCACGACATCAGCACCCGCTCCCTCAGCTATCAGCTGAACTTTTACCACAACCATTTTTTGATGGCTTTGAAAAATCTCACCCCGCTGGAAGTCGTCCGAATGGGGATTAAGCTATTCGACTGTCATGTACTGGGCAACCCGCCCTGCAACAAAGACAGCAGCCTGCTCAAGATTGTTAGCCGCAGCGTTTTCTATCTTTTGGGCCTGCTGTACGCCTGCTTTACCCTGCTGACCACGCTGGGGCGGCAGGGGCGGATCTATGCTTCATAGCCAGGGTTGACCTATGCGCGTGCTTGTCATCAGCCACACCTACATTGTTGACCTCAACTGTGAAAAGCTAAGGGCCTTAGCAGCGCTGTCTCCAGATCTAGAGGTGACGGTAGTCGTGCCGCAGCGGTGGCGACCGGGCGGCGTGCAAAACCGCATCATTGAGCCAGAGCCACGGGAGGAAGGGCGTTTTCGGATTGTTCCAGTCGGCAATTTTAGTGAGAACAATCAGGGGTTGCTTTGCTTTGGCCCCGGCCTGATCGCTCTGCTGAAGGAAACTCGGCCCCAGGTAATTCAGGTGGAGCAGGGAGCTAAGTCCCTGGCCTATGCCCAGGCGATTACGCTAAACCGAGCCTTGGGGCTGCGGGCTAAAAATGTCTTTTTTACCTGGTGGAACCTGCCTTACCAGGTGAAGTTTCCGGTGTCTTGGCTGGAGGCGTATAACCTGCGCCACACCCACGGCATTGTGGCGGGCAACCAGGATGGGGCTGACATTCTCAGGGAGCACGGGTTTTCAGGGCCGATTCGGGTCATGCCGCAGTTGGGGGTGGATGAGCGGCTGTTTCAGCCCCAGCCTCAGCCGGAGCTGGCAGCTAAGGTGGGCTTGGCCCCAGAGGCCTTTGTCATTGGCTTTGTGGGGCGGTTTGTGGCAGAAAAGGGGCTGCTGACGCTGTGGCAAGCCCTGGCGGCTTTGAAAGATCATCCTCGACCTTGGGCCTGCCTGATGCTGGGTCGGGGGCCGCTGCGGCAGCAGTTAGAGGCGCAGGCGCGGGATTGGGGAATCTGCGATCGCATCCACTTTATCGAGAGCGTCCCCCACACCGAAGTGCCGCACTACATCAACCTGATGGATGCCCTGGTGCTGCCCTCTGAAACCACCGCAGAGTTCAAAACCTTGACCTCAGCGGGCTGGAAAGAGCAGTTTGGCCACGTCCTGATCGAAGCTATGGCCTGTAAAGTGCCGGTGATTGGCTCCGACTCTGGCGAAATCCCCCACGTCATCCAAGAGGCGGGCTTAGTCTTTCCCGAAGGCAATGCGACGGCGTTGGCAGAGCGTTTGCGATCGCTCCTAGATAACCCCTCAACCCAGGCCGCCCTGGCTCAAAAAGGCTACGAGCGAGCCATGACCCACTACACCAACCGAGCCCTGGCCCAACAGCTGCTCGACTTTTACCACGAGCTGGGAGCCGCCCCATGAAGCCCCTGCGCGTGCTCCAGATTGTCCCCTCAATTTCCCTGATCTATGGGGGGCCTAGCCAAATGGTGCGAGGTCTGTCAGCAGCGCTGACCCGATCAGGCGCAGAGGTAACGGTGCTCACCACAGACTCTAATGGCGATAGCGGGCAGCCTCCCCTAGACGTACCGCTCAACACGCCGCTCAGCGAGGATGGCTATACGGTGCGCTACTTCCGCTGTGCCCCCTTTCGCCGCTACAAGTTTTCGCTGGGGCTGCTGGGCTGGCTGGCGCAAAATGCCCAGCATTACGACATTGCCCATATCCATGCCCTGTTTTCCCCCGTCAGCACTGCCGCTGCTACCGTCTCTCGCTGGCGCAATCTGCCCTACCTGCTCAGACCGCTGGGTACTTTGGACCGAGCCGATCTGACTAAAAAGCGCCGGTTCAAGCAGATCTACGGCAAGCTGCTAGAGCGGCCCAACCTGGCCGGAGCCGCTGCGGTTCACTTCACCAGCCCGCTAGAGGCCAACGTTTCCCACCGCTTTGGGGCTAAAACGCGGGATTTGGTCATTCCTCTAGGGGTTAACCCGCCACTAGACATTGCTAAGGACAGGGCCGAGGCCGTTTGTCAGCAGCTAGGCATTCCCCCAGATCGGCCCCGGCTGCTCTACCTGTCGCGGCTAGATCCTAAAAAGGGGCTTGACCTGCTGATTCCCGCTTTGGAACAGCTGGTGCGCGAAGGCATTGAGTTTCACCTGGTTCTGGCGGGGTCAAATCCGCAAGATCCGGCCTACGAGCGGCAGGTGTGCGATCGCATCACCCAGTCCCCCCTCGCCCGCCACACCACCTTTACTGGCTTTGTCACTGGAGAAGCCAAAGCGGCTCTCTTAAAATCTGCAGACTGCTTCGTTTTACCTTCCTACTACGAGAACTTTGGCATTGCCGTGGTTGAAGCCATGATGGCCGGGCTGCCGGTCGTGATCTCCCAGGGCGTCTACATCTGGGAGGGCATTGCCCAAAGCCAGTCGGGTTGGGTATGCGACCTGTCAACCGAAAGTTTGTCAGCAGTTTTGAGAGAAGCCCTTAGCAGTGCTAGGCTGCGGCAAGCGCGAGGGAGAAATGCTCGGCAGTTTGCAATGGAGAACTATGGGTGGGATGCGATCGCACAGCAAACCCTCGCCGCCTACGAGCAAATCCTAAATCCATAGATAAGGTGCGCTATGAGCCTTGCCGCTACAGGCATGCTTTTGCTGCATCCCTCTCGCCGGATCAGGAAACGCTCAAGAGAAGGCTGCGAATCACCGGCAGTTCCTTCTACAATAATCACTCAAGCATTCTGCCCAGAGCGAGGAAATGGCTGAAGAGCAGTTCAGTTTATTCGATTCCGGTGCATCGGCCCCCACTGCCGCCGCAAATCCGAATGATTACGACAAAATTCCAGACAATGTCACCATTCCCATTGTGCGGGGCACCTATGACAATCTAGAGGCTATAGGCGAGCACTGCAGCCGCTGTTACCGCTGCGACCTGGGCCAGACCCGCACCCATGCCGTGGTCAGCCGGGGCAACCCCAAGGCCAACATCATGATCGTTGGCGAGGGGCCAGGCCAGCAGGAGGATGAGCAGGGGCTGCCCTTTGTCGGCAAATCAGGCCAGCTTCTAGAGAAAATTCTCGAAGCCGTGCGGCTAGACAGCGCCCAAGACGTTTTCATCTCCAACATCGTCAAATGCCGCCCGCCCGAAAACCGGGTGCCCACCACCGACGAAATGGCCGCCTGCAAAGGCTACCTGATGGAGCAGATCCGCATGGTCGATCCCAAGATTATTTTGCTGACGGGGGCAACCGCCGTCAAAGGCATCACCGGCAACAAGCAGGGCATCACCAAAATTCGGGGCCAGTGGATTGAGT
>JACVRP010000416.1 GCA_014534385.1 Cyanobacteria bacterium Co-bin13 | reverse complement strand
AGGCCAGCCTGCTGGTGCTGCAGGGGGAGCAGGAACTGGCTAACGTCAACGCCGAGCAGCCGCTAGCCGTAGGTTCAGCTTTCAAGCTGGCTGTTTTAGCAGCACTTCGGGGTGAAATTGAGCAGGGCCAACGCCGCTGGGATGAGGTCGTGGCTCTGCAACCAGATTGGAAGAGCTTGCCTAGCGGCCTGCTGCAAGACTGGCCCGATGGCACTGCCCTCACCCTGGAAACGCTGGCCACCCTAATGATTTCCCTCAGCGACAATACGGCAACCGACACGCTGATTCATACGTTAGGGCGGCAGCCCATTGAAAGCCTCAGCTCGCGCAACCGTCCCTTCCTGTCCACCCGCGAGTTTTTTGCCCTAAAGAACCCGCAGAATGCCTCAGTTTTGGAGCAGTTTCGAGCAGGGGATGAAGCTGAACGGCGAACTTTGTTGGGAGCCCTGGCAGAAGCGCCCTTGCCTAGCGTTAACGTCTTTGCCGGAGATCCGGTTGCGCCAGACGTAGAATGGTTTTTCTCAGCTCAGGAACTGTGTGCTCTGATGGCCCAGGTGGATGACCTGCCGCTGATGCAGGTTAACCCAGGGGTCGCTGACCCCCAAAGCTGGGCTGCGACCGCATTTAAAGGCGGCTCAGAACCCGGAGTGCTGAACTTAACTAGCCAGGTACAGTCGCGCAGCGGCACCCCCTACTGTGTCTCTGCCACCTGGAACAGCTCCAGCCAAAGCCTGGATGAAGCTGCCTTGACCCAGCTCTACAGCGGTATTTTAACGGGTCTGCAGAGCGCCCCTTAGCTGCGCGGTTGACTTAAAGCGGCTACAGCACCTCAGATTGCTGGGGCAAGAAAACAGAGCGAATACTGGGCTGACTAAGCCCGGCAATAATGGCCGTACACAGTGCCGCTGAAAAATACACGCCAAAGGAAGGGGCCTGGCCCCCCAACAGCGCCAGCCCATTATTTAGCAGGCATAGGCCCTGAAACAGCAGAGACCCGATCCAGCCCCACCGCTTGAGCTGGTACAGCCCAACGGCAGACACCATGCCCAGTATGCTGATGAGAAATCCGGCCACTACCAGGCCCTTAAAAAAGGGCGAAAGCCGGGTCAGGTCAGCCGAGAATATCTCAGCCTGCCCCGTTAGCAGCAAAATCAGCAGCACTCCAGTCACCAAAGAAAGACCGCTGATAAAGAACTGGACCCAGGCAATTAAACCGATTCCCCACGAGCGATTCATAGCCGTAAACCCTGGCAATGGACTTCCTGCTGCTTCATTCTAAGAGGCTCTAAAGGGAGCGGCTAGGGTAAGCCCTCTGCTCTCAAGCTCCCTGCTAGAAGCCGCTTAAAGGCCCAGACGAGTTCTCACTTGAGCAGTTCACCATAATACAGTTCGGGTTGGTCGGGTAAGTGGGGCATCTGTTGCAGGGTTTCGCCCTGCACCTGGAAAGCACTTCTGATATGAATGCGACTTAGAAAGTCTAAATCGTGGGAAATGACCAGCAAGGCTCCCTGGTAGTCGTTAACGGCCTCGACCATTTGATCAACCGTCACGGTATCTAAGTTGTTGGTCGGCTCATCTAAAATCAGCAAATCAATGGCAGAAATGCTGATCATGGCCAGAGCCAGCCTAGCTAGCTCACCGCCGCTCAAGACGGCAGCGGGTTTGTAGACCTCCTGGTTGAAGAAAAGAAAGTGCCCCAGCTGCTGACGAATGAGCTGATAGTCGAGATCGGGGTTAACCGACTGCATATTCTCCAGTAACGAGAAGTCGCGGTTGACCAAGTCATAGGCCTGATCGAGGTAAACGCTCTTGAGCTGAGGTGCCAGCAGAATCTCGCCAGCGGTTAGAGAGGCTTCGCAGTTTGACCCACAGCAGCTCAAGATAGCCTTGGCCAAACTCGATTTACCGCAGCCGTTAACACCTGCGATCGCAACTCGATCGCCCACGGCCAGGTGCAGCCGAATCTGCCGCATCAATACCCGATCGCCCACGCTCAGGTCAGCTCCTTGAATATCGAGCAGATGTCTGTGCTTGAGGCTGTTTTCCTCTAGCTGAATGCTCGATGCGCGACGGGTTTTGACTTTTGTATCAGCGACTTTTTGGGTTGCTTCGGCGATGGCGGCTTCGTGCTTTTGCTTGAGCTTTCCGGCGGTCACTTCGGCCTGTCGCTGTAGAGCCCCGGCAACGATTTTAGGCATGCTGTCTGCCTTGAGACGACCGTTGCGGCGAGACTGGGCGGCTCGCTGCTGCTCTTGCAGGGCGCTGGTCTTAACTCGCTTTAGAGCTTTTTGGGCAACCTGGTGCGATCGCAGCTGCGCCTCTAACGCCGCCTGTCGCTGCTGCCGGTAGGCAGAGAAATTGCCGCCATAGACCGTGATGCCCCCAGGGCTCAGTTCCCAAACAGTATCCACCACCTGATCTAGGAAAAAGGGCTTGTGAGAAACAATCAGAAACGCATCCTGAAACTGAATTAGAAACTGCCGCAGTTCCTCTAGAGCAGCATAGTCAAGATGGTTCGTCGGCTCATCTAACAGCAGCACATTGGGTTGTCGGACCAACCCGACGGCTAGAAACAGTTTAGTCAACTCACCACCACTGAGCTTGGCGAGGGGCAAAGAGAGATCTAGGAATGTGTTGAACTGAGTTTCCAGCAGACTAACAATGCTCCACCATTCCTCCGAGCAAGTTGTCAGAAAATTCAGTACGGTATCATCCTTGATGTGCTGCCGGATCGTGCTGACCTGAGGCAGGTAATACACTAGGCCATGGGGCTGCACCGAGCCAGCCGTTGGCGCAATATGCCCTGCCAAAATCTGCAGCAGCGTTGACTTACCAACGCCATTTGCGCCCACTAAAGCAATGCGATCGCCTGCCGAGAGACTGACCTGCACATCCTTAAACAGGGTGCGGTCGGGCGGCAGTGCGTAGGCCAAGCCGTCAGCCAATACGTAGGGCTGCTGGGGCATCAAGACCTCCTTATAGCTATTAAATTAAAGTGGATGGAGCGGCTCCTAATCTTTTGCGATTAGGAGCTTGAGGTTCCCCCCTGCTTCCCTTGGAAAGGGAATTATCAAAAAGCTGTACTCCAGAAAACTGAGGGATCTGGATCGAAGTGACTTCTACTTCATTAGGATCAAGAAATAACTGTGGAGCTTACAAATAGCTCGGTGTTTAAAACTATTAGGCCTTAGCCAAGGCTACGCAGAGATGAGTCTCATGGCAGGACTGAAGTCTCGAAAATCTATATTACACACTATACTACATTTAAAAATACGGCAATTCCGGGAATCAATAATTAGAGTGTCCCCTGACCAGTTCCCGTAAAGATCAGCCAGATTCAACGCAAAAAGCGGGCGCGCCCTTTACGCGCGCGCCCGCCACTGACCAGTTGCTAACGAAGTTAGATAGCTGATCCGGCAGCGGGTTCAGCCCCCATTGCGGCCACCGCGTCACGCAGCACACGGATTTGCTGCTCCAGCTCCATCGATTCCAGAGCCGCCAGCAAATCCTGGCCCTCGTCGGACATTTCATAGTCGTCGGGCATGGGGATGATGGT
>JACVRP010000608.1 GCA_014534385.1 Cyanobacteria bacterium Co-bin13 | reverse complement strand
TTCTCTCCCTCAACACCTTTAGCAAGATTGAGCGAGCTGGAGAAGTTACGCCTAGCCCTACCGCAGAGTCGGCTTTGCGGTAGAACTGTTGCACCCGCTGTTCTCAGGGGAGCGCTTGCTGCTCACACTGCCTCACGTTGCGGCACAGCTCTTGGGGTAGCTTTTGCAGCACTCGCTGAAACGGGGAAGGCTTTTTGAGCCCCTGAGACAACACCAGCGCTCCCTGAATTGAGATCAGGGCATCTTCGGCCCGCTCTTGAGCGGTCTGCGGGTCTAGCCCCGCTTCTATTAAGACGGCTGCGATCGCATCCCGCCACGCTTCCAGCAGCGCCTGCACCCTGACCTGAAAGACATCTCTGGCCGACCCCAGCAGCAGGGTGGCCAGCAGACAGGCGCGGTTGCCGTTGTCGTAGGTGAGGGCGGTGCGATCGCACATGCGCTGCAGCTTGACCAGGGGCTCCTCTTCACCGTCCATGCCCTGCAGGATGTGCTGCTCTAGTCTCCGCTGCAGATAGTCGAGCACTGCCCCCACCATTTCATCCTTGCCGCCTGGGAAATGGTGGTAGAGACTGGCCCTGCCTAGGCCCGTCGCCTCAGAAATCTTAGAAAGGGTTGCCCCGTCGTAGCCATTCTGCCGAAACAGATCCAGCAGACAGGGAACGTAGGTGTCTTTGGGCATTAGAAAACGTTAGAAGTTTCTATTGACACTATACCGAACGATTGGTACAGTTTTGATTGACCGAACGATCGGTACAAACTTGCCTAAAAATCTTTTAGCTGAAGGACGAGCACCTATGATTCATCTCTATGGTCACGAACTGTCTGGCAACAGCTACAAAGTCCGGCTGCTGCTCTCTCTGTTAGGGCTGGAGTACGAGTGGATTCAGGTTGACTTGCTTAAAGGCGAGCACAAGTCTCCTGAGTTTCTGGCCCGCAATCCCTTTGGGCAGGTGCCTGTGCTGGTAGATGGTGACGTTACCCTGGCCGATGCCCAGGCGATTTTGGTCTACCTAGCCCGCCAATACGGCGGCGAATCCTGGCTGCCAAACGACGCTATTGGCCTCAGTCAGGTAGTGCGCTGGCTCTCTACCACCGCCGGAGAAGTCCGCCAGGGGCCAGAATCAGCCCGCCTGTATCACCTGTTTAAAGTCACCAACATCAGCTTAGAGCGAGCCAACCAGCGCGCCGAATTCATCCTCACCCAGCTCAACCAGCACCTCAGCCAGCAAGCCTGGCTAGCTCTAAATCGCCCCACCATCGCCGACGTCGCCGCCTTCCCCTACGTTGCACTCGCCCCCGACGGCCAAATCGACCTCACCCCCTACCCCCACGTCCAAGCCTGGATAGAGCGCATCAAGCAGCTCCCCCACTTCATCGGCATGCGCAGCATAGAAGCCCCCTCCCTCGTCTAAACCCTATCACCCCCATCACCCCTCCCTCCCCCCCCCCTCACCCATCCACCCCCTACCCCTCCATGCCCCGCAAATTCACCCAAATTGCCTTCACCCCCGCTGTCAAAGCCGCCCAGGCGCAGCGTGGCTCAAGGGAAACCTATGCCCGCTTTGAGCAAAGTGGCCCCGATAACGACAGCATCACGCCTGAAATCGCTGACTTCATTGCCCAGAGAGACGGCTTTTATTTGGGCACCGTCAGCGCCAATGGCTATCCCTACATCCAGTTCCGGGGTGGGCCACCGGGTTTTCTCAAGGTGCTAGATGACAAGACGTTAGGCTTTGCTGATATCAAAGGCAATGTGCAGTACGTCACGGTGGGTAATCTTGCAGAAAACGACAAAGCCTTTCTCTTTCTGATGGATTATCGCCATCGTAAGCGCCTTAAAATCTGGGGAA
>JACVRP010000453.1 GCA_014534385.1 Cyanobacteria bacterium Co-bin13 | reverse complement strand
TGGGCCAGGCATTCCCCAGGGCGATCAGGCGCGGATTTTTGAGCGGCACTATCGCGGCGTGCAGGCAGCAGGTACCGTTCCAGGTACAGGACTGGGACTTGCGATCGCACACGACCTAATGCAGGAAATGGGGGGCCGTATTGACCTGTGTAGTCCGGCTAGCACCAGTGGTCTCGTGCCAGAAAGTATTGCCCAGATCAAGGCAGTGGGCACCGTCTTTTTGGTCTGGCTGCCCCAGGCTCAAAGTTAATTGGAGGCGGCCAGGTTCAAGGCTAGAGCCGCTATCCAGGGGAGGGGTTAGCTAGCGCTGCCAACAACCTGTCCCCCTGGCGTTAGAGAATAGGGGAACCTGACTTTAAAATCTGCACTCTTTTTCAGCTATGACAACAGCCTTTTCTGTGTCCAATCGAGCGGTTAGCGAAGCCCACCACCTGCACCTGGAGCCGCTGACGGTACCTGAGCGCCTGCTGTTGGGGCCGGGCCCCTCCAACGCCGATCCTACCGTGGTGGCCGCAATGAACCGCCAGCCCATAGGCCACCTCGATCCGGCCTACCTGAAGCTGATGGATGAGGTCCAGGAGCTGTTGCGCTACGTCTGGCAAACCGATAACCAGATGACCTATCCGGTGCCAGGAACCGGGTCGGCGGCGATGGAGGCCACGCTGGCAAACGTGGTTGAACCGGGCGACCGGGTGCTGGTTGGCGTGAAGGGCTATTTTGGCCACCGGCTGGTCGATATGGCCGGTCGCTACGGGGCAGCGGTGAGCACGATTACGCGCCCCTGGGGTGAAGCATTTACCCTGGCTGAGCTGCGAACGGCTCTGGAGCAGCACCGGCCTCAGGTGCTGGCGCTGGTGCATGCAGAAACCTCGACCGGGGTGCGGCAGCCGCTAGAAGGGGTAGGCGATCTGTGCCGGGAGTTTGACTGTCTGCTGATTGTCGATACGGTGACCAGCCTGGGCGGTGTGCCGATTTATCTCGATGACTGGAAGGTAGATCTGGCCTACAGCTGCAGCCAGAAGGGGCTAAGCTGCCCGCCGGGAATGTCGCCGTTCACTATGAATGAGCGTGCGATCGCAAAGCTGGAGCGCCGCCAAACCCCCGTTGCCAACTGGTATCTAGATGCCTCCCTGCTGAAAAAATACTGGGGCACCGACCGGGTCTATCACCACACGGCCCCAGTTAACATGACCTACGCCATCCGAGAAGCCTTGAGGCTGGTAGCCGAAGAAGGGCTCACCGCCCGCTGGCAGCGCCACCAGCAGACCGCAGAGAAACTTTGGGAGGGCCTGGCCGAGCTGGGGTTGAGCTGCCACGTTGATCGAGATCTGCGGCTGCCGACCCTGACCACAGTACGAGTACCCGACGGCATCGACGCCAAAGCTGTTAGCCGGACTTTGCTAAACGACTACGGCATCGAAGTAGGCGGTGGCCTGGGCGATTTAGCCGGCAAAGTCTGGCGAGTTGGCCTAATGGGCTACAACAGCAACCCAGAGAACGTAGACACCCTGCTAGCGGCAATGGCCAAGGTTCTTGCGGAGCTGCGCTAACCCATCGCTGTGCCCTCCAGGGCTGGGACAGACCTGCATCCGGCTGTAAGGCAGCTCACCCGCAGCCGGGTTGTCTGGCCCCTGGAGGGCGCTGCAGCAGACGAAACAGATTCTGCCCGTTAGAGTGTGCAGAGAGCCCCAACGCCTGGAGGAACGGCTGCATGGTGAGCCACATCGTATCGGATATGGGCGGAGTTTTAGTGCAGATTGAATGGCAGCAGCGGGTAGCAGCCCTGCTGGGTCGGCCAATTTCTTTAGATGAGCTGCACCACCTGTGGGTGACTGCAGCCAGCACTCTCGCCTTTGAGACCGGCCAGACTGATTTTGCAGAGTTTGCCCAGGCGTTTATCGCAGAGTTTGACCTGTCAGTTTCTGCAGAGCATTTTATGGGGGAGTTTCTGCAGGTTGTGCAAGCGCCCATGCCCAATTGTCAGACGGTTTTAGCAGCGCTCAAGCAAGACTTTCACCTGTCTCTGCTCTCCAATACCAACCCGGCCCACTACGACAGGCTCCAGTCCCGATACGGCTTTTTTGAGCAGTTCGATGAGCTGTTTCTCTCCTTTCAAATCGGCCTGATGAAGCCCGATGAGCAGATTTTTCACCACGTCATCACAACCTTAGGCGCAAAGCCAGAAGACATTGTCTTTTTTGACGACGGCAGACGTAACGTAGAAGCCGCCAGAAGCACCGGCATTCAGGCTTTTCAGGTGGATTCTCCCGATGCCCTTTGGCAGGTGATGCAGCCATTTTTGGCTGCCAAGACCGGAACTTGAACCCCCTTTAACCAGATTGAGGAACTGATGCGGCAGCGGATATGGTCAAAGGCCAGACCTGGCTCTGGTGACTTCCGGCTGCCTGTTTAAAGTTTCTATGAAACGAAATGAAATCTTGGCAGAGCCAGGACAGCAGCAGGCTGGGTTAGAACCCTGGCAACTGGGAATTTACGCAGCTTTTTCTGCCTAATTCTAGAGCGCTGAAGATTTTGCGTATTTACCCGGAATCGGGATACAGTTGGGGCCAGGAAAAGCACTGCCTAGCACCCGTTTTTGACCCAAAGGTTCTGGTGCCCTGGCTTTAAAGGCAGTCGTTAGCGTAACGGAAACACGGTTCTAGAGATGGGCTACGTTCCCCCTATTCCCAAGCAGCCAAAGCCCAAACTTCCAGTTGCCCTGGCAGCCCTACTGGGAACTTCGTTTTTGGGAGCCGTTTGGGTCGTCTTGTTTACTACGAACGCCGTGACTCTGGGCGGTATTCCCTATTCGGTGCTGATGACGTTTTGGCAAGACCCCATTGCCCGCAATGCCTATCTGAGCGGCCATGATGAACTGCTTCACGACCGCATTTCAGAGTTGGGCCTTGAGGCGGCAATTAAAGCCTACCACCGACCTAAAATGGGCGAGGGCGAGAGGTTAGACCAGCTGACCCACCAAATTCTCTACAACCACACTGGCTACGTGGGCGAAGACTACCGAGTCAGCGATAGCGGTAGGCTGGTGCCCCGAGAGCCTAACTAGCCAGGCCCGAGCTGAGGGACCGCTGCAGAATAACCATGCGTGAGCCCACAACGGGACTGCGAGCCACCAGCACAGCTTCGTTGTCAAACAGGTATAGCTTAGTGAAGGTTAGTTCCTGGGCTCGCTGATAGAGATCCTGGGTCAGCTGTTCCTGCTGCGATCGCATCAGGTCATACC
>JACVRP010000167.1 GCA_014534385.1 Cyanobacteria bacterium Co-bin13 | reverse complement strand
TGGGCTAGGTTTGCCTGGGTTAGCGTGGCGGCTGAGTAGTTGTGGCGGCTGAGGTCTTTGCCCTGAAAGTTGGCGTTGGCCAGGTCACAGCCAGGGCAGCCTTCGCGGCGTTCCTGGTCGGCTTGAACTGGGGTTGCCCCAGCGGCTTCCTGCGGCGCATTTTCTAACTTGTTTTGCAGGAGGCGGTAGGCAGTCGGTGCGATCGCACCGATCAACACCAGCAGAGTCAGCACCACGTTCCACCGCATAAGGCTTACCAATAAAAAAACAAAAGTTGAGGGTTGCAGGCATCTTGATAGCGTTTCTGAGTCTATTTAGATGCAGAATGCTCGCTGTAAGATCCCCCCAATCTCTTGAAGGACAGCTTTTCCAGTCATCCCCCCTTATTAAGGCAGCGGGGATTCAAACTCGTACTTCAGAAGATTAGGAACTGCTATATCTGGCTTTGAAGACGCTTTGCCTCGTCAACTTATACTGAGTGGCAAATGCTGCTCAGGATGATTTTGGTATTGCTTCCTTAAAGATTAGGGTCGCTAGAAGAAGTTGCTGAGAAGTAAATCAAGTTAACTGTAACCGGCTGTAAAACGGGGTTTTATGTAAGCTGTCTTTCACAAAAAACTTACAGAGAGTAAATCGAAAGTTTGCCTATCGTCTAATTCTTTTATCTACTATGAACGGGTAAGCGACTTGGCTTTTCATCCAAAACAGTTCGGTTTGCTGCTGATTCCCTAGAGTCTCAAAAAGTTCTCTGCCATGACTGCTTCTCCCTTTCAAAAAATTGTTTTTCCGGCAATACTGGCCTCTAGTGCCGTTTTTGCTTCCCTGACCGTGCCGCTCGCCTCCGTAGGCGGTAGCCCGGCTGCGGCTCCTTTACCTGATCCGATCAAGCAGTGGTTCTCGCCGCTGCTGCAGCATGAGCAGAAGAAAATATCAATTCGCTACATTGGGTTTTCCATTATTTCCAGCGTGGTCACCGGAATTGGCACGGCTGAAATTATGCGTCTCAATCAAAATCGCCGCCAGCGCAGCCAAGACCTGCTGCAGCTTCTAACAAAACCAGAATCTGAAACTTCTGAGCTATTTTTTACGACCGATTTTCCCGCTGAAATCACGCCAGAGTCGGAGACCATTTGGGGCGAAACCGAGCCCGCCAACTGGTTAGACGGGCTGGAGCAAGACTCGCTGCCCGGCTGGTCTTCAGCCCAGTGGGGAGAAACTTCTAAAGAGACTCATCGCTCCCTGTTTACAGCCAATCCCAGTCACCCCTGGCATATTTCTGATACCTCTGCGGCAGCAGTTCAGACCGATCTGCCCCAGCAGCTTGAGCCTGCCCAGGGGAGCAGCGGGCTGCAGGTTCTCTTAGCCGAGCAGGTAAATAACCAACAGCCCTGCCGCATTCAGCTACCGGGCAGTGACCAGCGGGTGCTGGCGATGGAGATCGAGGGCGAGTACTACAGCTTTTTCCGTCTGCGCCCGACTCGGGAGCAGGCCGTGGCGATGGTCGATACCCTGGCCAAGCGGGGTCAGTCAGCTATCATCACTCCCCACACTAAGGGGCATGTCGTTTGGGTAAAACAGTCCCAGGCCAAAGCCGACAAATCTAACTGGGAACAGTGGCAAATGATTGCCTCCGTTTAGATCATGAAAACTACACATCAGTAGGCTGTTTCTTTATTAATTTCCTCCTGTTAAAGAGTTGCTGCGTCTGCATAGCTTAGAAAGCGTTCCTGTAATTATCGGACGTCCTTAAGGACTATGCGTTCAATCACAATGAAAACGGGGGAGCTAAGGCAGCGTTATGCCTCGGGAGAACGAGACTTTAGCGACCTGAATCTGCAGCAGGCCGACTTGAGCCATGTCAATCTTGACCAGGCCGATCTGTGGGGAGCTGATCTGCAGGGGGCTGACCTCAGCGGCACTTCGCTGCGACAGGTCAACTTGCGGGAGGCGCAGTTGACCCGAGCCAATTTGCACCGGGCCGACCTAAAAAAAGCTGATCTGCGCGCTGCCTGCCTTGATCAGGCGCACCTGGAGCAGACGGATTTGACGGGTGCCCTTTACGATAGGCAGACACAGTTTCCCCCCAGCTTTCGCCCTGACCAGGCCGGAATGTACCTGATAGAACCGGGTAGCCAGCTGGCCGACAGCGATCTGCAGGGCCAGGATCTGAGCGGCAGCGATCTCTCTGGGGCTGATTTGAGCCAGGCTAACCTGAGCCGAGCCAACCTGTTTGGGGTGGCGCTGCGGCAGGCAAATCTGATGGGAGCAACCCTGCGGGAAACCGATTTTTCAAGTGCGGATTTGGCCGGGGCCAACCTGACCGGAGCCGACCTGACCGGAGCTGATTTAAGCCAGGTCAATGGCTGCAAGGCCCAGCTTTTGGCTGCTAACCTGCAGCAGGTCAACCTGAGCGGGGCAAATTTACAGGGGGCGCTTTACAGCGACAGCACCCTTTTTCCTGAGAGCGGCCTGCTTTTGGATCAAGAGCTTTACCGGATTGCTCCGGGTGCTTCTCTTTGGGGAGCCGATTTGAGCGGAGCTTATCTAGCTGGAATTGATTTGCAGGCGGCGAATCTGGCGGGCGCAAACTTAATGGGCGCTGATCTGTGGGGAGCCTGTTTGCGAGAAAGCGACCTGAGTGATGCCAACCTGATGCGGGCCAACCTGACTGGGGCAGACCTAAGTGGGGCTAATCTCACGGGTGCCAACCTGGAGGACGCTATTTTGGAGAACGCCCAGCTGGATGGGGCAACCCTGCCCCATCCGCTGTTTGACGCACCGGGGCAGGTTTCGCTGAGTTAAAACAAGTATTCTTCGATGGCTGCGGGTGCAGTGGTCTTGCGCTCGTCTTCGGGGTCGAGGGTGTAGGGTAGGGGCGGCTCTGGCACCAGCCGGTAGCGCTCTCCCCAGCCGCCATTGATGTCTTCGGGGCGCACGCCGGGAGGTGTGGTGCTGCCCGTCGGTAGGCTAACCAACTGCACCTGTTCTGCCTGGATGAAGCGATCGCCCTGTTGGGTGGTTCGCAGCAGGGGCTGCGGCAACCGCAGCCCCTGCTGCTTGAGCTGCTCTTCTAGGGAGGCCAGCAGGCCCTGGGGCGCTAGGGTAACGATGAACTGCACTTCGGAGGCAGGCTCCACCGACAGCTTGAGTTTGACCGCCTCTAGCTGCCAGGGTTCGCGGTAGGCTCCCTCAGGAGAGACCTGCCAGAGATTGAGGCTGGTTTGCCATTGCCCAGCGGTGACCTGGACGGGCTGATAGGCCAGAATGGCGTAGGTCGGCTGGGGTGTGGTGAGGGCAGCGACGGGCTGGCTGGGCTGCAGCTGGCGAACGGCCAAAACGACCATTTGAGTGCCGTTGGGCAGGTTGGTCTGGCCTGCGATCGCAAACTCCCCCGGCTGCTCGGCAGGTTCAACCTGAAGGTTCAGGCTGACCTCGTTTAGAGGCCGAACCAGAGACGGCAGCTTTTCACAGCCTGCCAGGCAGAGGACAATTCCTGCTAGGCTGCTCCAGCGAGTTAGGGTTCTCCAGCGGTGGGTAGGCCAGGGCATTTCCATAACTTTGAAAAGACTTTGCAAAACGGCAGAAAGATGAGCCTGAAATAGAGGTTGGGGGAGACGTTTCTGAGCAGAGAACCTGTTGAGTTTGAAGGTTGGGTTTTTGGGTTTATCAAGATCTTATGGAAGCTTGACCCCTTTGGGGAACCAGGCATCTTTTGCAGTCTTCACGTGAAGCCGTCTTTCACAGGAGGATTTATAACAGCTTTATACAGGCTTTTTAGAAAGTTCATGCATCTTCTTTCTGATACCGAATTTTGAATTACCGAGCTTGAATTAGTGGGCTTAAATCAATTGGGTTGTCTTTGGGTTGGCAAAGCTTTTAAATGATGAACTCAGCTCATCTCGAAAATCTACCTAACTATTTTTGCGGAAGTCAGAAAAAACTTCCTGATGAGCTTACCTGCGTCAGAATAGATCATTAAAAGTAACTGCTTTTTTGCGGTCAAAGTTCCTGAGTTTTCCTGAGAATGCCTCCAGCCCGGCGTCGTCACCGTAGCGCTATTCTATGTAGATCTACCTATGGGCTGTTTGATTAGTTTTAGGCTTGCAGTGTTTTGAGATTAACTTTTGCCAAGGCCAGTTCTGCCCTTGAAGGGATTAATCTCTTAAGGCTTGAGCAGCGATTGAGCATCTTCGGAATTAGGGGTATTTGTGCTGCCATGGAATCGTCATAAAGTAATTTCATATTTTTGCTTCTATACCAGATTCACTCTGGAGCTGAAGCTTCTTCTTAGAGAAGAATCAGCCATGAACTTGGACAACAAGTAAATCTTGAGTACCTCCTAATCTATGCTTGGAGACAGGCTGAAGCTGGCCTGTAACTATTCAAGCGAACGTTGAATAGAGCCACAACAGATTTCAAAAGCACGAACATTTCGAGCATCTACGGAATGATCGGCGGTGGCTGTTGCGGTGCTCTGCATAGATCTCTGATCAGAGCCTGATCAGGCAAAGCTGCTAAATACCATTGGGCGCACGGATTGACGTTTAGGCCAACCTTTATTTTCGACAATCTTTAGGGTTCGCTATGTCTAATAAAAATTCTTCAGACCCATTTTGGGGTCTTGAATTGATCTGTCTATTTGCAATGGCGCTGATGGCAGTGGGTCTGGATCTGCGGCCTGTTCGAGCAGAGGCTGCCGCTTTGGGTTCAAAGACAGAGACTGCAGGGCCAAGTGCCGTGGTCGCTGGGGCAGCTTCTCCTGAGGCGTTAGAGCGGCCTATTGGAGCCGTCGCCCCCTTGCCCGTCTCTAGCAGGCCGCCCAAATTTGCTAAGGGTCCGGCTAAAGCAGTCGCCCTAGAACGGCCCCTGGCATCCATCACTGCGCCTCTAACAAATCTGGCCCTGGCCCCGATAGCCGCGCCCGAAACCTTGGCTGCAGAGATCTCGGCCCCAGCTTCCCCGGAGGCCTCCGACCTGATAAATCTGGCGCAAACGCCTGAGCTTCAGACAGAGCCAGCAGGGACCTTTCCCGATCCGCTGGTGCCCGAGACGGACCCGGCAGTGCAGTCGGGCCAGCGGCTGACGACGGGTTCTGGGGTGGGTCAGCCAGAAGTGTATCTGCAGGGGGCTGCTCTGCTGCAGGGCGATGACCTGTCGGCCCGGCTGCGGGTGGGCGGCATTTATACCTTTAGCCCCTCAGTTTTTGCCGGGGCGACGGTGGATCTGACTGCGGGCAATGCTTTTAGCGATTCCCCTGTAACGGGGCTGAGCCTGAATGAGCTGTATGTGACGGCTTCGCCTGCCAACCTGCCGGAGCTGCGCTTCACGGTGGGGCTGATGGATTTGACTTCCTACTTTGACCGCAACAGTTTTGCTAAAGATGCGGTGACTCACTTCTTCAATCCGGTATTTCAAACCAATCCGGCCCTGAGTGCGGTCAACATTTCCTCTCGGCCTGGGGTGCTGGTGAACTGGACGCCGCTGGATGAGCTGTCGCTGACGGCCACCGCCTTTTCTTCCTCCCGCGACTTGGGCAGCTTTGCGCTAGATGCCTTTGCCGGGGAGGTAGGGGTGCGCTTTGGCAATGCGATTGTGCGCGGCACCTATGCCACCGGGCGCGACGCTGGGTTTGGCACGGGCTTTGAGGAGGTTTTTGCGGTGCCGCGCCAGGGCGGCGTGGGCCTGGGGCCGCAGCCGGGTGACCGGGAGTCGGCCTTTGGCCTGAATGCCGAGTATTTCATTCCCGAACTTAACCTGGGCCTGTTTGGCCGCTATGGCTGGTACAACAACCTGGATCTGGGTGAGGGGGGCAACACCTTCAGCTTTGGCGTGAATGCCCTGGATGTGTTTTTGCCGCAGGACCGGCTGGGGCTGGCCTATGGCCGACAGCTTTCTAATGCTTCGCTGCAGCAGATTAGCGGTCAGCCCCAGCCGGATGTGCTGGAGCTGTTTTACGATGTGCGCCTGACGCCTAACCTGCGGGCGGGGGCCTCGGTGCAGCAGCGCAACGCCTTTAGCGAAACCTACCTGGGTTTACGCGTTCGCTATGACCTGTCCTGGCAAGAAATCAGGAGAACCTTCGAATGAGCCAAAAGCAGACACAGTTTTATCGGTGGGGCGCAGGGACGAGATTTATCACGTCTCTCTTGGGAGCTATCATGACCGGGCTGACGCTCATGATGCCGGTGGCAGCCCAAAATTTACCGGCTGAGGTGCGCCAGGGATATGGCTACCTGGAAAGGGGCTGGGTGGAGGATGCGATCGCATCCTTCCGCCGTGCCCTGCAGCGCTATCCCCAATCGTTAGAGGCCAAGCTAGGGCTGGCCCAGGCCTACCAGCGAGCCGGACAAGACGCCAACGCTTGGCAGGCCTTTCAGGCCGTGCTGCAGCAGGCCCCCGACCAGCCGCAGGCGCTAGCGGCGGTGGGGCAGCTGGGGGCTTACCGGTCTGAGTGGCAGACCCCCGGCATTGCCGCGCTGACCACCCTGCTCAACCAAGATCCGACCAATGCTGCGGCCCGCTCCCAGCGGGCGCTGCTCTACGGCTACCAGGGCAAGTTTCCCGAAGCCCTGGCCGACTACGAGCGCCTGCTGCCCAACAACCCCAGCCCCGACACCGTGCTGGGAGCGGCCCAGATCTACACCTACAGCGGCGACTATACCCAGGGGCTCAGCCTGTTTCGCCGCTACCAGAGCGACGGTCGCACCGTGCCTGACAATGCTGTTTCGGCCTATGCCCTAGCTCTGCAGGAAAGCGGCCAGAGCGAAGCGGCCGTCGCTGCGCTAACCCCCCGCCTGAAGCCTGCCACTCAGCTCGATCCGGTGGCGATGCAGATTCGCACTGCTCTGGCCTTGGCCTATGGCAGCAACGGCCAGACCGATCAGGCCACCGCGACGCTGGCTCCCCTGCGCGGTCAGCCCAGCGCTCGCCTTGCTCTGGCCCGCGCTCTCAGCGCCCTGGGCCGTCGTCAGAGCGGCTCAGCCCTGTTTGAAGAGGCCACCGTGCTCTACCAGCAGGTGTTGGGGGAGACAGCTGCCCCCAGCTACGGGCTACAGCGAGAAGTGGCCGATGTCTTGAGCGAATGGCCACCGACCCAGCCCCAGGCCCTGACCCTGCTGCGCCAGCTAGCCCAGGACAATCCTTCAGCGATAAGCCTGCAGGTTCAAACCCTGACCCTGGCCTACACCCTGGGCGAACTGCCTGCTGCCGACTTGGCTGCCCGGCTCGCCCCCCTGCTCACCCCGCTGCCAGCAGCCCCCTCAGAGCAGCGGGCTATTACCCTGGCTCTGATCCGCATTGAGCAGCCGGAGCCGGCGCTGCTGCCGGTGTATGAAGGTGCGATCGCAGCCGGGCTAGACGAACCCCTGCTCACCTTCCGGGTGGCTCAGATGCAGCTGGAGCAAAACAACCTGGCTGCGGCTCAGGCAACTCTCGCCGCTTACCGGGAAACTTCCCTAGGGCGCGGCGACCTGGCCGTTGACCTGCTGCTGGCCGACCTAGAGCGGCAGATGGGCGACCTAGAGGCCAGCGGCAAACGCTACGAAACGCTGGTGGCTGCTGCTCCGGGGTCAGCAATTTTGGCAGATGCCCTGCGGGGGCTGGCCTACGTCCGCACATTGCAGGGGCAGCCGGAGCGGGCCATCGCCGTTTACGAGCAGGTGATGCAGGCCGAGCCGGAAAACCTGACTTGGCCGTTGGGCTGGGCCTACCTCTCCCACAAAACTGGAGCCCTGTCGGAAGCAGAGGCAGGCAAGCGCCTAGACCAGTGGCTGGCCGCCAACCCGCTGGATAACCCGCCGCCGGAGGTGTGGCAGCTGACGGCAGCCCTGGCCGCGACGCCAGAGCGGGCCAGCCTGTACGAGGC
>JACVRP010000231.1 GCA_014534385.1 Cyanobacteria bacterium Co-bin13 | reverse complement strand
GTACTTCAACGTCGTGCTGCGAGGAGCCCTCACCTGCGGTCTGCCAGAGCAGTACTGCTGGCAGCTGTTT
Source organism: Cyanobacteria bacterium Co-bin13 (assembly GCA_014534385.1). GTDB lineage: Bacteria > Cyanobacteriota > Cyanobacteriia > Phormidesmidales > Phormidesmidaceae > JACVSF01. The sequence continues at coordinate 6,118 of JACVRP010000231.1, read as the reverse complement.
CACCACATGCACGAGCTGCAAAAGCAGGAGTTTTCTCAGCCGCTGCTTCGCTCCAGCCTAAGGGGTGGCTGCCTTCTACCTGCTGCTAGTCAACCGGATGCTGACCATAAAAAGGCAAAACTTCAGACCACTGAGGTCGCTTCCCGGTCGCCCAGTCTCGCTGTGCTATCTGGAGTAGGTGGGGCACTGTAAAGGCTAGCTCCGACGATGCGGTGATGACCTGATAGGGATGGGGCCAGGCTGCTAGCGTAGCTTCCCAATCGGCTGGGGTAAAAACCCGATCTGCCAGCTGGGCAATGAGTGCGTCGTCAGTGAGTTGATAGATTGCGCCAAAGCGATCGCCTCGCTGGGCCGGCATTTCAACCGCGAGATGCGGCAGTGGCTGAGCCGATTGCGTTAGATCCTGCCGTCTGCTCTCAGCCAGAGCTGCCAGGCTGGAAATGCCAAACAAAGGGATGTCGAGCTGTTGAGCCAGGGTGCGGGCAGCCACCACCCCAATCCGCGTGCCTGTAAAGCCGCCTGGCCCGATGGCTACTGCTAGAAAAGTCAGGTCCGACCAGGGTTTGCCTTCTAAAAACTCCATTAGGCAGGTGTGTAGATGGGCCGCCAAATCGCGGCCAAACGGCCAGACCTGGTGCCGGCTAACGCTTGCCCCATCCGATAGAGCTAACCCCAGTTCAGGGCCAGAGGTATGGATTGCCAAACCAAGCATGGGCTAGCCCTGCAGCAGACTGGGGAGGATAGCTCCGCTCAAGTCTGCGCCTTCCATCTGTACATCCTCTAACAGGGCATCGGTCAGGTCGGCTCCCTGCAGGCAAGCATGGCTCAGATTGGCTCCTGTCAGGTTCAGGCCCTGGAGATTTTGCTCGGCAAGATTGGCATAGCTCAAATCAGCACCGCTGAAGTTGGCGGCTGTCAGGTGAGCGCCGTGCAGGTTCGCAGAGTTGAGGACGGCTCCCAGGAGGGTGGCTTCTTTGAGAATGGCCGACTCCAGGTTGCCCTTGGTCAGGTTGGCTCGGTTGAAGCGGGTGCCGGTTAAATTAGCGCCTGTCAGCATCGCCTCGCGCAAGTCGGCATTCAAAAGGCGAGCTTCGGTTAAGTTGGCGTGGCTGAGAATTGCCTGGCTCAAGTCAGCCCGCTGTAGCTCAACTCGCATGAGATTGGCTTGGCTCAGGTCGCTGCCGCAAAGCTGGGCCCGGCTCAAGTCAGCTCCCACCAGGCTGGTCTGACTGAGGCAGCTTTGAACGCATTTAACGTTGCTGAGATCGGAGCGGTTCAAAATGGCCTGGGTGAGGTTGGCCCGACTCAGATCAGCTTCGGTCAGGTCGGCTCCCAGGAGATTGGCCTGAGTTAGGTCTGCTCCTTGTAGGTTGACCCGATTGATGTCTGCGCCGCTGAGGTCGGCCTGCACCAGCTTAGCCTGGGCCAGATTGGCTCCTGTTAGCCTGCTGCCAATCAAGTTAGTGCCACTCAGGTCAGCCTGGCGAAGATCGATATCGATTAGCTTCCGCTGACTCAGGTTGGCTCCGCTCAAGTCAATGCCAATTGTAGGATTGTCGGAGCGCCACTGGTTCCAGGCTTCTACACCCGCCTGCAAACGCGCCAATTGCTCTTCGTTGGCCATGTCTGTCTCGCTCAACGATTCACCTGTTCACGTGTAATCATGACACAGTTCTTCCTGAGATCTTCATGGGAAACTCTCTTGTCATTTGCTGATTCTGCCTGAAGAATAAGGGGATGGCAAAATCGACCCGAATGTATGCAAATTAGGAATCTCATCTTCTTTGGTCTGCTCGTCTTTGTGCCCATTTCCATTGCGGCTCACTTTTTGGGCTGGGGAGATTTGGTGGTTTTCGTGACGGCTGCCCTGGCAATTTTGCCATTAGCGGGCTGGATGGGTCAGGCCACAGAAGAAATTGCAGTTGTGTTGGGGCCTTCCTGGGGAGGGCTGCTGAATGCGACCTTTGGCAACGCCACTGAACTGATCATTGCCCTGGTGGCGCTGAACGAAGGGCTGGTCAATGTGGTCAAGGCGAGCTTGACGGGCTCTATTATCGGCAACCTGCTGCTGGTGATGGGGCTGTCGATGTTTCTGGGCGGGCTGAAGTTTAAAGAGCAAGAGTTTCAGCCTATTCTGGCGCGGGTCAATGCTTCGTCTATGAATCTAGCCGTGATTGCCATTCTGCTGCCCACGCTGCTAGGCATCACCTCTCCGACTATTGAAGAAACGGTGCTGCAGCGCCTTTCCGACTGGGTTGCGATCGTGCTGATTCTGGTCTACGGCCTGACGCTGCTGTTTTCGATGAAAACCCATGCCTATCTATATGATGCTGGGGTGGCAGATTTGGGGCTCGATGTTTCCAAGGATAAGGCCGCAGCTCACCTGCAGGCCGCTGCAGAGACCGCCCACGAAAATCACAGCGCCGAACACAAGCCCAATCTTCCCCTCTGGGTTTCTGTGCTGTTGGGGGCAACGCTGCTAGTTGCGGCAGAGTCAGAGCTGCTAGTTTCTACGTTAGAAACGGCGACAAGCCAACTAGGGCTGACTGAGTTTTTCACTGGGGTAATTTTGCTGCCTATTATTGGCAATGCGGCTGAGCACGCAACTGCCGTTACGGTTGCCATGAAGAACAAGATGGATCTGTCGGTTTCGGTAGCCGTGGGCTCTAGCCTGCAAATTGCTCTGTTTGTAGCCCCTGTTTTAGTGCTGGCCGGTTGGTTCTTTAATCAGCCAATGGATCTTAACTTTGGGCCTTTTGAGATGGTTGCCGTTGCGGTTTCGGTCTTGATTGCCAACTCTATTAGCGGTGACGGTCGCTCCAACTGGCTGGAGGGGGCGCTCCTGCTGGCAGCCTACCTGGTGCTGGGACTGGCCTTTTACTTTATCCCCGTGGCCGAAACCCTAGCTTAGTAGTGCAGTTCTTTCCCCAATTATGACTATCTGGCAGGCTGATTTCTACCGTCGCCCCTTGCGAAGTGAGGCTGGAGAGCCGCTTTGGGAATTGCTGGTTTGCGATCGCACCTTCCAGTTCACCTATGGCGAAACCTGCCCCCAATCAGCTGCCACTGCGGCTTGGGTAACTCAGCAGCTCCAGCTCGCAGTGGAGCGGGCTGGAGACAAGCCGTCTCAAATCGAGGTGTTTCGCCCCCAGTCCTTAGCCCTGTTAGAAACTGCCTGCAAAGGCCTTGGAATTGAGGTTCTGCCCAGCCGCAACCCGGCCACCTTGAAGCAATGGCTGAGGCAGCGAACGCCCTGGTATGCCACCCTACCCAATGCAACGGGAGAACCCTACGATCCGCTGGCGCTAGATCGACCGCCTCCGGTACCTCTCTCTGAAACCCTGATGGGAGAGCAGTGGCGCTTTGCTGCGATTCAGGCCGGAGAGTTTGAGCAGACCTTCCCCTACGAACCGATCCCGATTACGGCTCTGCCCCCTGAGCGCATGCCCCTGCATCTGGGCCTGCCCAGCACAACGCCAATTCCAGGCATTGTTATTGATGCGGGACGGCGGGCAATGCCGTTAGCCCAGTGGCTGCAGCAGGCAAATCCAGCCTGGCTGAGCTACCAGCCAGGACAGCCCGACGGCGTGATTTTAGAAGCAGGACTCGTGGATCGCTGGGTGCTGGTTACCTTTGAAGACCCAGAAGTAGCTGCTGCCGGACGTACCTTTGAGCAGCGCAAGCAGGCTAGCCAGGGGCTACATTTCATCCTGGTGCGCCCCGACGACTCAGGCATGACCCAGACTGGGCTATGGCTGTTGCAGCAGCCTGGTCTGTCGCCCTAAGATGTCGCCCTGAAGGCTTGTCTCGATACGCCCTGAGCGGTCTAAGATAGATCGGCACTCAGCAGGCTTAAAGCAGGACAGCGCAATGGCAGCAACGGCACAGATTGGCATCATTGGCGGCAGCGGTCTCTACAAGATGGAGGCGCTCAAGGATGTAGAAGAGATTCGCGTCACCACGCCCTTTGGCGACCCATCTGATGCGCTGATTGTAGGCACCTTGGAGGGGACTCGCGTCGCCTTTCTAGCGCGGCACAACCGCAACCACACGCTGACGCCCTCTGAGCTGCCGTTTCGGGCCAATATCTACGCCATGAAAAGCCTGGGCGTGGAGTATTTGATCTCGGCCTCTGCCGTTGGCTCCCTCAAGGAGGAAGCCAAGCCTCTAGACATGGTGGTGCCGGATCAGTTCATCGATCGCACCCGAGGCCGCATTTCTACCTTTTTTGGGGAAGGCATCGTCGGTCACATTGCCTTTGCCGATCCGGTTTGCAACCAGCTCGCTAAGGTGCTGGCAGATTCTGTCGAAAGCCTGGACCTGCCCGATGTCAAGCTTCACCAGGGCGGCACCTACGTCTGCATGGAAGGCCCAGCCTTTTCGACCAAGGCAGAGTCTAACCTGTACCGCAGTTGGGGCGCGACCATCATCGGCATGACTAACCTGCCTGAAGCCAAGCTGGCCCGCGAAGCCGAAATCGCCTACGCCACGCTGGCAATGGTCACCGATTACGACTGCTGGCACCCCGACCACGACAGCGTCACTGTGGAGATGGTGATTGGCAACCTGATGAAGAATGCAGTCAACGCCCAGCGGGTGATTCAAGAAGTGGTGCGCCGACTTGCCGCCAACCCCTTCACCTCAGAGGCTCATTCTGCGCTCAAGTACGCCATTATCACGCCGCTAGACAAAGCCCCAGCAGCCGCTAAGGAGAAGCTGGGCCTGCTGCTGCAGAAATATCTCTGATACTGCTGAGGTCACTCGTTGAAGCGGATACAGAAGCCTGACGCGATCCTGGCTATGCTGCGGCTGTGCAGTTATCAGGATCAGGACTTTATGGTTTTATCTCGCCGCAGTCTGCTCAAGTATTCGAGCCTTTTAGGCCTGGGGGCAACTGCCAACGCGCTCTTGCCTACGCTGTCAAAGTCTTCTCTCAAAGCGAGTGCAGCCATGCCGCTAACGATGCAGCTCGACTGGAAGTTCAACGTTCAGTTCGCTGGGCCGCTGATGGCGGATCATCAAGGACTCTATGCCGACAAGGGGTTGGCAGTGACGCTCAAACCCTGGGAGTCGGGCATGGTGCTGCCGGAGGTGGTGGCGGCTGACCCGATGACGATTGGCTGTGCTGAGCAGAATTTGATTCTGTCGGCTCAGGCAGCGGGGGCACCGATTCGTGCGATCGCAACCATGTTCCAGGCCTCGCCCCTAGCCCTCATGTCTTTGCCAGAGAGCAACATCACCTCGCTGCAAGACCTGGTGGGCAAGCAGGTCGGCGTTCACGTCGATGGCCTGCAGGTGATGGAGCTGGTCAAAGGGGTTAGCGGTCTTGCCGCCGATGCCCTGGAGGTCACTGAGATTCCCTACGAAACTAAGTACGACCTGCTCCTCAGCGGCGAGATGGCTGCAATCCAGTGCTATGCCGTAGATGAGCCGATTGGCTTTAAGGCCAAGACAGGCATTGAGCCCAGGGTGCTAAACCTCAGCGACTACGGCTACGAAGCCTATGCCCAGGTGATCTTTGCCCACGCCGACCTGTTAGCCCAGGAGCCAGAGGCGGTTAAGCAGTTTCTAGCGGCAACCTTTGCGGGCTGGCAAAAGACCCTTGAGGATATCCCTGGTGCTGCCCAAATGGTGGTAGATAGCTACGTTGAGCCGGGCAGCAAGTACGAGGACTTGGCTTATCAGACCGACTCCCTCATGCTCGTTGCCGACTACATGCTGATGGGCATTGAGCCTGCTGAGCTGGGCATGATCAGTAGCGATCGCTGGTCTCGCATGGCAGAAAGATTCGCTGAGTACAAAATTATCGATCAAGCACCAGCGCTGGCTGAGTCCCTGGCTTCAGGCTTTTGGCCCGCAGCTTAGCACTGTTAGAGACGTCCCGTAGAATGGGCAAAGTGAGCCTGCCTATCAAGCATGGCCTTTTACGAAATGAGCATCGGCTACTGTCCTTTGCCCGTCTTATGTTATGGCAGTAGCCATTGGATTTAGGACGGGGTGCAGGGGTGGAACCCCTGGCTGGGGGCAAAGCCCCCACACCCCTAAAACTAAGATGTCCTAAGCAGTGTGGCGACAGCTATACCTCTGCAGAAATGCGAGTAAAGCGGGTGATTTTGAG
>JACVRP010000325.1 GCA_014534385.1 Cyanobacteria bacterium Co-bin13 | reverse complement strand
CTGCGGATTTTGGGAGATAAGCCAGCCAAGTCGGGTAACGACGTGCAGCTTACCCTGGATCTAGATCTGCAGAAGGCTGCCGAAGCAGCCCTGGGCGAGCGCACTGGAGCCATTGTGGTGATGGACCCTAACAACGGCGCAATTTTGGCGATGGCTAGCCGCCCGACCTTTGACCCCAATATTTTCTCTACCCGCATTACTGAGGATCAGTGGACGCAGCTGCAGGGCAAAACCTATCCCTTCTTGAACCGGGCGCTGCAGGGCTTTCCCCCAGCCAGCACCTTTAAGATTGTGACCACGGCGGCGGCTTTGGAGTCGGGCACCTTCTCAGCCAACACGGTGCTGCAAACCTTCCCCTACATCTCTGTGGGCGGCATTCAGTTTTGGGACTGGAACAATGCCGGATTTGGGCCGCTCGGCTTTACGGGAGCTATGGCCATGAGCAGCGACACGTTTTTCTACCAGGTGGCGATGCGAATGAAGGAAAAGCCCCTGATTGAAATGACTCGCCGCTTTGGCTTTGGCAGCATGACCGGCATTGAAATTCCCAATGAGGAAAGCCCTGGCTTGGTGCCGGACGATGCCTGGAAGCAGGAGAACTTGGGTGAGGAATGGACCCTAGGCGACACGATCAACATGTCGATTGGCCAGGGTTTCCTGCAGACAACGCCGCTGCAGGTGGCCGTTATGTTTGCGATCGCAGCCAACGGAGGCTATCAGGTCAAACCCCATATGCTGAGAGACAACGAGGAGACTAAGAACTGGCGGAAGTCGCTTGAGCTCAGTGACACAACTATTGACGTTCTGCAGCGCGGGCTGCGAGAGGTGATTAGCGGCGGCACCGCTCGCTCGCTCAACGACCCCAGCATCGCACCTATCTCAGGCAAGACCGGCACCGCTGAGGCCCCACCCTATCAATCCCATACCTGGTTTGGAGCCTATGCCCCTACCGATAAACCAGAGATTGTCGTGGTTACCTTTGGCGAGCACTCGGGCGGAGGCGGAGGGTCAATCGCCGCACCTATGGCCAAGAAGGTGCTAGACGTTTACTTTAAAAAGCCCCAAAGCGAGCAAGCGCCAGCGACAGCTACCACGCCCTCAGACTAGAGCCTCAAACTGAAACAGACCTGTGGGCTAAGGCCCAACGGAGCCGCAGCTAGGAGGCTCGGGCCATTAAATAAACTTAGGCGTCTTTGTCGGTCTGCCGCTCAGAGCCACCGTCCTCTAAATCAGGCGATTCGAAGAGGGCATCAAGCTGCTCGCGGGCATCTTTAACGGAAATTGAGCGCATTACCAGCAGGGGCTCCCGGATCATGTTGCCCTGATCATCTAGCAGCTCCGGGTGAGGCACCGGCCGCCCTGAAAAACCGGAACGCGCGCCCCCGCCTGCGGCGTTGGCCTGGGGCGAGCGGCGGGCATCGGAACCAAGCAAAATCAGGTTTCGAATGAGGTTGCCAATCGCCAGAAAGGCCAGTACAGCAAACGCAACGATATAAAGGAAGTGCCACATATTTTCTGATCTCCCCAAGCAGGTCTGGCCTGGAATAACCTGGACCTCAGTCAGGTAGCGAGTCCACAGACTGAGAAAACAAAACTGAGAAAACGCGGTTAGCCGCTTAACTTATTTAACTGACTTACTTAACTAAATGTACTCTCGGCTGGCCCTTGAAGGCTACCTTCCAAGGCTATAGAGTCATTGCCAAGAGTAAGATAGGTGCTCTAACCGTACGGACTGGCGGCAGCCCTCTCCTATTGTGACAAATTATAGGCTGCCGGATACAGCAGCGATCCCCGCCCCAATGATGGCTTCAAAGCGTTGGCCTGTCTGGCCTGGCACCGTCACTCAGCGGCTAGCCAGCATTTTCCTGGCGCAGTCGCCGCGCCACCGCCCAACACTCTGCCACTAGGCTGTGCCAGGTGAGTACCTGAGATGCTTCTACCCCAACCTGTCCATCAGTTGCCTGGAGCAGCATTTGGGCAGTTTGAGCTTCGGCCAGCGCAGTTTTGACTCGGTGGGTCAAGTGAGTTTGCTGCTCCGGGGACAGGAAAGAAATGGGTTTGGATTCTAAGAGATCCAGAGACCGCTGAAACCACTCCTGAAAGTCTTCTAGCAAAGGCTTGAGTACTGCCGTCAGAAGTTCAGCAGAGTCAGAAGGGTTAGACATGACGAGGGTGCACCGATTGAACAACTTAAGGGCACCGTTCAGCCTCTGGAGATAAGCTGATCACCCTTAATATCCCCAATTGTAGTCCGGCTTTACACTCCTTAACGTCTGTCTCAGGATTCAGACGGTTCTCCCTTAAAGCTGCTTAATGGCTGCCAGCCAGCCTGCCAAAGGGTGCGGTTCTTAAGCTGAGTAGCGTTGATCCAGAGGCGCACAGTGGGGTCGCAGGAGGAGACAATTTCGGCAAAGACCCAGCGGCCTTCATTTTTGCGGTTGACGACCTCAAAGTGCCGCCATCCTTCGACTTTGTGCTGGGCAGTCCATTTTGACCCCAGCAGGTGGGGAAACTTCTGTTTCTTAGCCATAGCCTTACTGCAGCCGCTTTTCGAGCCAGCGCAGGTGAGCCGCTCGGCTGGAGATAAACGCCCGCTTGTCTGCTAAGTAAACATAGATTTTGCCGGAAAAGAGCTGCCGTAGCGTGGGCCGCTGGTAGACTCGAACCTCGTCGTCACTGGCTTCAGCATTCTGGCTGTAGCCTTTCTCATCGAGCACCTGCTGCAGGTCTCGTAAAAAAGTTTTGCGGCTGGTAAACGGGATCTCTAGGACTTTGCCTTGGTTAAAGTAGGTTCCGACCAGTCCACCAGCAAGGCCAAAAAGCAGTCCAAACTGATTGGGAATGCCCGTGTCTAGGCCGACGCCGAGAATTTTGACGGCCAAAAAAGTGGTCACTAGAGCAGTTCCAGAAAAGTAGTAAAGAAAAGTTGGGACAAATCCTGGACCTTTAGGGACAGCCGCTGCGTCGCTAGAGGGGGTCGATTTTTCAAGATCGGGGGTTGGCTGGTTGGACATAGGGCGTGGCATACTGTGCTTTTCCCATCATCTGGCAAGAGTCTGCGTTTGCAAACGGGTCTTGTCTGGGCACGCTCCGTTGGTCAGCAGTCTACCAACCTTTAGCGGCATAATCACGTAGGTAACGATCCGTTAGCCAGATCGTCAAACACCCAGGTCGTCAAACACCATGATCGAAGTCGAGCATCTCAGTAAACACTACGGTTCTACCGTCGCCATTCGGGATGTGACGTTCCGGGTTGAGCCGGGCGAGATTTTAGGCTTTCTAGGGCCTAATGGGGCGGGCAAAACCACCACCATGCGAATTTTGTCGGGCTACCTGCCTGCCACCGAAGGCACCGCCCGCATTGCCGGGTACGACGTCCATACAGATTCAATGGCAGTGCGGCAGCGGATTGGCTACCTGCCGGAGTCGCCACCGCTCTATCCGGAGATGACGGTAGAAAGCTTTCTCCACTTTGTGGGACAGATTAAAGGGCTAGCGGCAGGCAGTCGGGGCGAGCGAGCTGCGATCGCAATGGAGCGCTGCGGCCTCATCCACAAGCGATCGGTGCTAATCCGCAAACTCTCCAAGGGCTATCGCCAGCGGGTCGGCATTGCTCAGGCCATTATTCACGATCCGCCCGTGATTATTCTGGACGAACCCACGGTGGGCCTTGACCCCCGGCAGATCACTGAGGTGCGGCAGCTGATCAAGAGCCTGGCTGGAGACCACACGATCATTCTCTCGACCCACATTCTGCCCGAGGTCAGCATGACCTGTGGCCGGGTCGCCATCATCAGCCGGGGAGAAGTGGTCGCTACCGATGCCCCCGAAAATCTGATGACCCGCTTAGCGGGAGAGCTCTCCTATGAAATCGAGGTGGGGGGCGACGGTGAAACGGTGCGTAACGTGCTGCAGTCGATCGCGCCTATTCGCCGTATTGACACCCTGATTGGCGAGGCGATGCCAGAGGCACACCAGCGGCTGCAGGTGGTGTTTGAGGCCGAGCAAGATCCGGGGGGTGCGATCGCAACCGCTCTCGTTCAGGCCGGGCTAGAGCTGTTTGAGCTGCGCCGCCACCGGGCCAGCCTAGAAGACGTCTTCCTAAATCTGACAACGGAAGAGGCCACCTTAGGATCAGCCCCGGCAGAACCTGAGGACGTTGAGCCAACCTCGCCCGAACCGCTAGAACCGACACCGTCCCTTTAACGCCGTTTTCCTAACAAAGAGTCCTCTCACACCCCTCATTGAGCGAATCAACTACACCCTATGGGAATCGTTTTTGCCAACATTCTGGCCATCTATCAGCGGGAACTGCGGAGCTACTTTGGCTCACCCCTGGCCTACATCATTGCCGGGGTGTTTTGGCTGCTGGGCGGGTTTTTCCTGGCCGCTATTTTGCTAGGCCCACAGGGCATCATTGCCCAAGTTGCCACGGCTGATCAGGCGCAGCAGATGGGTATGGCCGCTCCCCCTTCCTTTGATGTCGCCTACGAGTTTCTTAAAGCCTATGTGGGCCTGTTGGGGTCGCTGTCTATGTTTGTGCTGCCCATGCTATCAATGGGGCTCTACGCCGACGAGCGCAAGCAGGGTACCCTGGAGCTGCTGGCCACATCTCCCGTGACCAACTGGGCCGTGGCGCTGGGCAAGCTGCTGGCGGTTTTGACCTTTTACGTCGCCATGATTTTGCCGCTGATGGTTTGTCAGGCCGTCGCACTGGGCGCAGCTAACCCACCTCTGGGGCCTGGCATTTTTCTGCTCAGCCATCTGGGCCTAGTGCTGTTAGCCGCCAGTGTCTTGTCCCTGGGGAT
>JACVRP010000488.1 GCA_014534385.1 Cyanobacteria bacterium Co-bin13 | reverse complement strand
GTCAAACAGGTGGCCAAAGCAGGTAGCCCCGATCTCAAGTCAACCGGCATTTACTCGATGGGCTATGCGCCGCCTGAGCAGATGTCGGGAGGAGCGGTCTATCCGGCCACCGATCTCTATGCGCTGGCTGTGACCTGCATCTCTCTGCTGACCGGCAAACCCCCCGAAGACCTCTATGACGGCTATCAAAATGCCTGGAAGTGGGAGCAGTATGCCACTGTAAAACCAGTCCTGGCCCAGGTGCTCAACCGGATGCTGGCTCCAGCTCCCCAGCAGCGCTACGATTCTGCGGCTGAGGCACTAGCAGCGTTGGCGGGTCCTGCCCGCTCACCCGTCTCAACTCCGCCAACGTCAACTTCCCTGCAGCCTGCCCAACTCAGCCCGCCACCGGCTGCCGCCAAAATACCTGTGACGCCAGCGGCAGCCCCAGCAGCCCAGCCTTTTTCCCTAGCTCAGTTCTTAGGCGGCGCTTTGTTTACTGGGTTTGAGGGAGGACTGTTGGCGATTGCCAGCTTTAGCCTGCTGGGCACTACCTTGCTGGGCAGCGGGGCCTGGCTGCTGCTGCTGGGCGTCTTGGTGCTGCTGCAGCTGCGGCGGACCATTGAGCGGCTTGACCTGGTGATTATTGCAGGGGTAACGCTGGCGGTGGTGCTACTGTTTCCCCCATTGCGCAGTGTGCTGGAGGGGTTCACTACGCCGCTGCAGTGGGTTTTGGCGGTAGCGATTATGGCAGGGCTGATGGCAGCTGCGATCGCAACCCTGTTTCGCCTGCTCTTTCGACTATTTTCCTAGGAGGGGCTAGGCCTGCTGCCGCGACGATATATGTGTTGCAGGAATTGCCAAAAAGCCCTCGCCGTGGACCTGAATCAGCCCTCGCTGGCGCAGCTTACCCATCAACCGCGTGACCGTAACTCGGGTAGAGCCAATGGCGCTGCCAATCTGAGCATGGGTCAGCGTCCAGGGCAAATAGTAGCCATCTTCGTAGGACTCGCCAAACTCTTCGATTAACAGCGTCAGAAAACCCAGCAGCCGATCAATGGTGCGGCGCTGGCCCAAGGTGCTGAGCCAGAGCAACTTACGCTGGTGCTGATAGCGAAAGGCGTCTAAGACCTCGCGGCGGAAATGGGGCCAGTTTTCCAGGTCGTGCCAGTAAAGCCAGATCACCGTAGTCTGATCAATATGGGCAAATCCCTGCAGAGTAAAAGGAGACTGGGCCACAATTTCAAAGGGCTGCCCCGCTCCCACAAAGCCCAAAAAAGCTTCTTCGCTGGCGGCCAACGCCAGCCTAGACTGAACGCCTTTACTCCCCTTGCCGCTGGCGCTGAGCTGGGCACTGCCCACCAGACGCACAGCCCCCCGCTGTACTAGATACAAAAGTCCTGGGCGAGCCGGAATGCGCTCATCCTTATTAAAAGTCCGCGACCGATAATGTTCCTGGGCCCAGTCAGTAATGCGCTGCCAGGTCAGGAAAGGGCGAGCGTTGCTGTCGGGTTGCGATGATGAAAACATAGCTGAGAACGCGGAGCGATAACTGCAAAGTCAGGAGGAACTGAGGCCAGGTATCATGAGCTACCTTGTGCAATGACGACGATCCAAGGAACTGCGGCAGATGGCTGAGAAATTTACCGTTTCGAGGGCAATTGTACAACTTAAGCGCCCTAGAGCAGCCTTAAGCGCCGATTAGCCAGCGAAGACAGCCTAAATTCAAGATTTAGCCCCACAGCCCCCTTAATACTAGAACATGACTCCGTGCTTTTTCCCCTAAACCAAATCTTTCTGGGCAAAGATTAGACCAGGTAATTCAAGATCCATGTCCGTACAAGCTACCCCGCTCTTTAGAGAGATCGCCCCAGTAGAGAGGTCGCCAAGCCTTAAAACTCCATTCAAAATGCCATATTTCTCGGTCAAGGCAATGTTGCAAAAGTCACTGAATGGTGTGTTTTACCAGACTTCTTCACAGTGGCTAGCAATTCAGCCGGATCGCCACCTGGCCGATCCGGCTGCTGGGGTAGCTACGCTGCACCTGCGGCGACAACCGTTTCCCATTGAATATGTTTCTCCACTGCCGCTTCAGCTAGCAGCCGCTTTAGAGCAGCCTGTTCGAGAGGTCACTTTATTGGTCGTCGAGGGCCTGGGCCGGGAGTGGTCAACCCCCTTCTCTAAAAGCCCTCTGTCCTCACAGGAGCGCTCTGTTTTACAGGGAGTCGTCCTCTTGCCCGATGCCTCTGGTCAGCTAGGGCTGCAGCTTGACTCAGCCGGGCTGATGCTTTGGCTAAAACTCTTGGTGACATTGCCCTGGCCGCAGGGGCAGCTATCCTACCAGCCTTGCCAGACTCTAGCCGTACCCTCGCCGCTGAGCCAGCGGCTGCACCTTTCTCCTCTGGCTCTGGTGCAGCACACCTATGCTCGCTGCTCAAGCCTGGCAGCCGATCTTTCTAGCGACAGTGCCAGTGCGAGGGCTGAGGCCAGGCCTGACCTAGGGGCATCTGATGCCAATTCAGCAGTCATTTGGGCCCTGGCAGATTTAGTGGATACCTTAGCTGCAGTCGGAGTGCCGCCTACGGCTCTGCTGCAGCGAGGCTGTTTTTTAAGTGAGGCAGTATATGAGTGGCTCAGGGCTTTCTACCGGGAAAGGAGCGAGAATCCGGCCTTGACAGGGCTGATTTTGCAGGCAGTGCAGCAAAGCCTGCAGCACTTGCTAGAGCAGCGGCTAGGCTACCACGCACCAGCGGCGCTGTGAGAGATCGCACCTGTCTCATAAGAAAAACTAACGTTAAAGAAAGGCTCAAACAGGTGACAAGCTGAAATTCTTCTTCTATACTTACAAACGTGTGTGAGGAGCGAACCAGAAGAGGTACCGAGACGAAACACGGCCAGTCGTCGGTACCTCTTCTGATTTTTGGTTCTTAACGCTTCTCTGGAACTAAACTGCCGATATTCGCAGGCAGAGGCTGCTTC
>JACVRP010000250.1 GCA_014534385.1 Cyanobacteria bacterium Co-bin13 | reverse complement strand
TACTTTGAGAGGCGAAATCATGTCTTTACGTTATCGCGGTGTTAGCTACGAGCCCACCCAGCCCCAAGTCGAAATTTCTGAGGAGCTGATTGGTCGCTACCGAGGTGCAGCTGTTTCTCGGCATACCCCTAAGCAGACGGCCCATGCTCCAGTACAAGGTCTTAAGTACCGGGGCGCAGCTGTGAAGTAGGTCAAACCCACTTCACAAGCCATGCTGAGTTTACTTTGAGACCTGGAGCTTTTCCTGAGGTAAATCTCCCGTTATGAGTTCGGATAAAGCATGGCTCGTTGTTTAGCCTGAGTCAAAAATTCCTGTAGCACACTCGTTCTAGAGAGAAGCACCCCACTCGGGGTGCTTTTTAATGCGATATCCTCAGAAAAAATCATGGAATAAATGCTGTGCCAGTCATGTGGTTCTTGGTGGGCCTGGTAACCGGCCTGGGAATCTGGTTCTGGCGTTGGACTCGATTCAATGCCCGATTAAAATTGCTGGTGCAAAGGCAGCGGAATGATTCTGGATCTTCTGACCTCGATTTAATGGCGCAGCTTTCGCGCACGATTGCCGAACAAGGACGGCAGGTCCATACCCTGGAGCGGGCCTTAGACAGCCATCAATTTCTGCTGCAGAATGCCCCGATTGGTTACCTGCTAGTTAACGAGGAAAACCAGCTCCTCTGGTGCAACCTGCAGGCTGGCCAGCTTCTCGGTATTTCCCAGTCTTCTGATGATCTGGAGCAACGGCCTCGGCTGCTGCTCCAGTTGGTGCGCTCCTATGAGCTAGACAACCTGATTGAGGAGACGCGTCAGCTGCATCAGCCCTGCCAGCGAGACTGGACTCTCTACCGAGTTTCCCCCAACCCGCTCAATCCTAAAAATGAGCCTGCCTATCCCTTAAGAGGCTATGGAGTGCCCCTGGATAAGGGGCAGGTTGGTGTCTTTTTGGAGAATCGGCAGGAAGCGGTGACCCTACTGCAACAGCGTGACCGCTGGACCTCTGATGTCGCTCACGAGCTAAAAACGCCGCTAACCTCGATTCGTCTAGTGGCAGAGACGCTTAAACCACGTGTGGATGCCGCCCTGCAAGGCTGGCTAGATCGTCTGCTCAATGAAACGATTCGCCTGAGTAATTTGGTGGAGGACCTGCTCAATCTCAGCCGCCTTGAGGGGCAAAATTTTCAGGGGCTGAACCTGAAGCCGGTTGATCTGGCCCAGCTCATCACAGCTGCCTGGCAGAGCCTGGAGCCGCTGGCGCGGGTAAAGCACCTCAGCCTCACCTACGACGGGCCGACGACCCTGCTAATGACGGTGGATGAGTCTTTGATGTACCGGGTGTTGATTAATCTTCTGGACAATGCCATTAAGCATAGTCCGTCTCGCGCTTCCGTATTCGTTCGGCTGAGTATGGTTGAAAGTGCTGTGCCAGAAGAGGCAGCGGTGTGCCTAGAGGTGATTGACAGCGGGTTAGGGTTTCAGGCGAAGGACTTGCCTCATATCTTCGATCGCTTCTACCGGGCTGATCCGGCCCGTAAGCGCGAAACCAGCCGTTCTGCCCGGGGATCGAGTAGTTCGGAGGTTTCTGCCAGCGGCGGCTTAGGTGGGGACGGTAGCGGGCTAGGCCTCTCTATCGTTCAGCAAATTGTGGAGGCGCACCAGGGTACGATCGCCGCAGAAAACCATCCGGATCTGGGCGGTGGCTGGCTGAAAATAATTTTACCTGGGAGCCTGCTCCTGGCTCAAGACACAATGGCCGGTCATTCCCCCTTGTAAGGCGTGGCGGTAACTGTTTCAATGGGTTGGGAACAAAAGTTTACGATTTTGGGCTTCTCCAATGCAGGAGCGTTTGCAGAAGGTTCTCTCTCAATGGGGTGTGGCTTCCCGGCGACAGGCGGAACAGCTTATCCTGGAGGGACGTGTACGGGTCAATGGTGCGATCGCACACCTGGGCCAAAAAGCCGACCCCGCCCTCGACGCCATTGAAGTCGACGGGCAGCCCCTGGCTGTGGGTGAAAAGCCCCAGCTCACCTACCTGCTGCTTAACAAGCCTGCCGGGGTCGTTTCTACCTGTGCTGATCCCCAAGGAAGAAGAACCGTTTTGGATCTGCTTCCCCCGACCTGGCAGGTGCCGGGCCTACACCCCGTAGGCCGTTTGGATGCCGACTCAACCGGAGCCCTGATCCTGACCAACGACGGTCATTTCACCAATCAATTGACTCACCCTCGTCACAGCATTGCCAAAACCTACCGCGTGCGAGTGCAGGGCCGCCCTACCCTAGAAGCCCTCAGGGACTGGCGGCAGGGGGTCAATTTAGAGGGCCGTCTAACCCGTCCAGCCGAGGTCCACGTTGTTCAGGCAGGTCCAGACAGCACGCTCCTAGAGATTGTGCTGCGGGAGGGCCGGAATCGTCAAATTCGCAAGGTCGCTGATCAGCTAGGTCATCCTGTGCTTAGCCTGCATCGAACGGCTATCGGGCCAGTACAGCTATGTCATCTTCCTTTAGAAAGAGTGCGTCCCCTCTCTTCCCAAGAAGTCATAACCTTGATAGCATCGTCTGCGACCCCTAAAGTTCAAAAGACTGGTCAGCGAAACCCGTCTGCCGATGTTGTGCGTTGCCACTGATTCTCCGTTCTATGAAGAAAAAGGCAAATACCCCAGACAGTATCTACAGAGAGCAGCTCCAGGAGATTGGCAGTATTCTCAAGGAGGCTCGAGAAAATCGACAGCTACACCTTGAGGATGTGGCTGACAAAACACTCATTCGGGGCAGCTTGTTGAGGGCTATCGAGACGGGAGACCTGGATAATCTGCCTGAGCCAATCTATACCCGCGGTCTGATTCGCCGTTACGGCGAGATCCTGGACCTAGACGGAGAAACGCTGGCCAGCCAGTTTTTTGCCCCCGCCGCGCGGGTGCGCCGCCGCACCTCCTGGAAAGAGACCCCAGCAGCGCAGCTGCGGCCTCTCCATCTCTATGCTGCCTACCTAGTTCTTATGGTGGCTGCCGTCAGCGGTCTTTCCTACGTGCTGCGCCAAACGGCCCCTGAGGCCAGCGCCTTGCCCCCCCTTGACCCCTTAGCTGCCCAGCCCCAGTCAGAGACCGCTGCTCAAGACAGTGCCGCAGCGGCTGATCCAGGCGAGTCAAACCAGTCTGCTCAGGCGGCTAATCACCCCATTCAAGTAGAGACGACCCTAACGGCCCAGTCCTGGCTGCGGGTTGTGTCTGACGGCAAAACTGAGTTTGAAGGAATTTTGCAGCCTGGAGAAAATCGCCTCTGGACAGCTAACCAAGCTCTGACGGTACGAGCTGGCAATGCCGGTGGCGTCGTTGTAAGTTACAACAACGGCCAGGCAGAGGCGCTGGGAAAGCCGGGCATGGTGGCTGAGATCACCTATTCTCCGGCGCAGACGATTGGCCTGGCTTTTTAAGTCGCCTAGCCTGAAAGTCTCAAGTAAAGCATCAAGCTTCAGAAGCACCTGGTTACTGCCAGGTGCTTTTGGCGTTTTTAGGGAGCCCTTGCGCCACAAAAGTGGATCAGGCTATTAAAGGGCAGGCAGGCCGAGCAGTTCTCCCTCGCCGGGAACAATACTGCCTACGGCATAGGCCGATACGCCCTGCTGGGTGAACCAGTTCACCGCCTGATCCGCTGCCTCTGGCGGCACGATGACCGCGTATCCGAGGCCCATGTTGAAGGTATTGAACATCTCCGGCAGAGGAACTGCCCCTGCCTCAGCCAGCCACTTAAAGATAGGCAATACGGGCCAGCGCTCAGGGTGGATTTGAATGGCTTGGCCTGCGCCTAAGCAGCGGGGCAGGTTTTCTGGCAAGCCGCCCCCGGTAATATGGGCCATGCCCCGAATGCTCAGTCCGGCCTGACGGGCCTGCAGAATGGGCTGAACATAGAGCCGGGTAGGTTTGAGCAGGGCTTCGCCGAGCGTTTCTCCCCCTAAAATGGAGGGCTGCTCCTCCCAGCCATACCCCGACTGGGTGCGATCGCTCCGGGGAGCCGCCTCGATAATTTTGCGCACCAAACTATACCCATTGCTGTGAACGCCCTGGCTGGCCAACCCGATAACAGCATCTCCAGCTTGAATCTGGCTGCCATCAAGGATTGCCTGCTTCTCAACCACGCCCACGCAAAACCCTGCTAGGTCATATTCCCCCGGTGCGTAAAACCCTGGCATTTCAGCGGTTTCTCCGCCCAACAAAGCACAGTTAGCCTGGCGACATCCGCTGGCAATGCCTTCGACCACCTGGGCCAGCTGGGCAGGTTCCAGTTTGCTCGTAGCCAGGTAGTCCAGGAAAAAGAGCGGCTCTGCGCCACTGGTCAGCACGTCATTGACGCACATAGCTACCAAATCAACGCCGACGGTGTCGTGCCGGTTTAGAGCTTGGGCAATCTTAAGCTTGGTGCCAACGCCGTCTGTGCCAGACACCAAAACGGGTTCACGGTAGCCCTGGGGAATTTGGCAAAATCCGCTAAATCCGCCCAACCCACCCAATACCTCGGGACGCCGAGTGCCCTCGACTAGAGATCGAATGCGGTGGACAAAATCACGGCCCGCCTCGACGTCTACCCCGGCTTCTTTGTAGTCCATTTACGTAATCCTAAAAATTTCGATAGCCCAATCCATTACGTTAAGAAGCCAGGGGAAAAGACGTCAATGTGGCAGCAAAAAAAAGATGCCTGGGGTCGGTTGGCTGGCTCAAATCACCGATCCCAAAACCACAAAAAGTTGCATATGAACATTTTCAAGATATTTACGACTATTTACAGATTGCCGCCGTGATTCAATTGATTTTCTGGAACAAACTGGTCGAGACCTATAAAAAAATAAAAACTTTCTGAGGTTTTCTTTGCCAAAAAAAAGCTGGGAAACCGTTAATGCAGAAGCGGTCTAACCAAAGTTTAAAGTTTTCGTGAAGCTCAGGACTTGATCCCCAGCCAAAAGTTCCCGGATTCGCAATTCGAGAACTTCATGCTAAGTTACCTTTCGTCTAAATTTTTCGAAACAAAGTCGGAATGGGTACAAGTCAGGACATCTTTCTGGCCACGGTAGCGAAGGCAGCGCTCTGCCGCCGCAGTTTACCTGTCCCTATTTCCGCAAAGGGTACGCATTGGCCCTGTTCTTGTGTGTGGAGCACCCCTACCGCTTGGCATGGTGGGTGGCCAATGAAACCCGAATTGTTGAACTCTATGGAACTTAATGAAACATCATGTACTGGGTAGTTTGACTGCTGCCCTGGTGATGTCTTCCTTTGGAGCCCCGCTAGCTAGCCACGCCCAACAGGTAGACGAGACGGACCATCTGCCGCCCCTGGCGGCCTCTGATACCCCAGAGATGTCTCCCGATAAATCGCCCGATTCAGCTGCAAACGCCGCTGTGCATCCTGAAGACTCTGCTTCAGGTTCTAATGAACTCGCTGCCCCCGAATTAGTTTCCAATCCTTTCTTGAATGAGCCTGCGTGGGCTGAGCAAAGTAGCCCTGCAGAGATCGAGTCTCAACCCTTAAGCCTGGCTAATTTAGCCCGTGACAACAGCCTTACCGTCGTTCAGGCCCATGCCTTTGATAGCCGTCAGGCGGCTACTCTCTACGTCCGCAACCTGCCCGTCCTGACTTTCTTAGGCAATGAACTTGCCACTTTGACTGATAACAAAGCGCTGGAAAATGCCGCCGGAGCCCCCTTGTCTGATCCGGTTTCTAAGGCG
>JACVRP010000571.1 GCA_014534385.1 Cyanobacteria bacterium Co-bin13 | reverse complement strand
GGTTGTCTCATTGATGATGCGGTAATACTCAATCGAAGACTCCCAGCTCATGCCGCCAATTAGCCCGATTGTTTTCACGGTGATGCCTCAAGTAACAGGGGAGCAACCCTCAACAGTTTAGTCAGCAACAGGGCCATTCACTGCAATGCCCAGCGCCGGATCGACCCGTGGTGCACACGAATTCCAAAGCTCGCCAGGTTGCCGTCCGAACCAAACTACTCTGCAGTAGGGGAGTGGATTTGGGGCAGGTAAACAGCGCTGACACCGTCTACCAAGGTGCGCCGTAGCATGGGGTTATCGCGATGGGTAAAGCCTACGTCACTGTCGGGATGAAACATCACAGCAGTTAAGCCGTCGTTACCTGTGCAAAACCGATGAACTTCATTGGCTGTAATCAGGAAACTGTCGCCGGGCTGCAAAGCCGTTACCGCTTGAGGGGTTTCAACGTTTCCTGAGCCCTCGACGACAATACCGATGCGGTAGCTGGGGTGAGTGTGTAGGGTTTGCTGAATATTGGGCGGCAGGTACATCCCATGCAGGCAGGGATCTCCCAGCATAGGAGGGGCAATCAACACGCTATTGGTGCCGCCATTGATGTAGGCGAGCCGTCCAGCCGCTTCAATCGGGCCGCCTAAGCTAAACAAGCCGCGATGATACAGGCAGGTGATGACCAGGCCGCTAGAATTTTCGCCGCTGAGGGTCCCACTACCCGGCAAGCCAAAGAACATGCCAGCCTGCAAAGGGTAACGGCAATCGGGGCTGCTCTCCCCCCGCTGCAAATAGGCCTGCCCTTGAAAGACAAACCCAAAGTGAGTCCCAGCATCGTTTAGGGGCAAGGGCTCTCCTCGCCAGGTGCGTAACAGGATGGGGTACTCGTCCTGGCGCAGGTCTTCAAGAACGGGGGTCTGGAGTGAAAAGAGTTTCAAGGTCATCCTGGGCATCTAATACCCTGATCTTAGGCTGGCAAAGGAGAGAACAGAGATGCCTGAAGTTCGCGGCGAATTTTGGGCGACAGCATACAGCCATCGCTGTTGAGACAGTCCACCAGGAGCTGGGTGGCGTGGTAGTACTGCCTCAGCTGATTCTTTTCCTGGGGGGTAAATTGCCATTCCTTGCCAATGTGATGACGATTTTTAGCCACCTCTCTGGCTTTATCGGCCACCTCCCGCACGGTTTCGTCATCCTCAGCCTGCCCCTGGAGTCGCTGCAGGAGAGTCTTTAAGGTTTGGCGTTCATCGGTGTCTAGGCTGCCGGAGTCGAGGGCCAGTTTGATGGCGATCAGCATGACGGCATTGGCGTTGGGGGCGGCTGTGATTTTGGCGGCAGGATCGCTCGTCTGGGCATCGTAGGCCCCGGCCAAGGCAATCGCTTCGGACAGGCTGATCCGATCCATCATGCGGGTGAGAAAGCTGGCACACACCAGCAGATTGGTGCTGCGATCGAGGGCGAGGGCAACGGTGCGGTTTTCGTCAATATCGAAGTCAATGTCAAAGCAAAAGGCGCGGGCAGCGGCGGGCTTGAAGGCGGCAAACTCTGGGGCAGCGGCGCGATCGCGAACCTCCCGCAAAAACACTTGCAGCCTGTCTGACCCGGCTAGCAATTGGTCAAGGGACTGCTTCAGGGGCAGCAGCAGCAGCGACGCATCCCGCAACATTTCTGTGGCTAGCAGCACCACCTCTCGCCAGCGCGGCTCTGGGCCGTGGGCCGCCAGATCTCGTAGCGCAGTTTCTAACGATGGGCTATTTTGCACAATCTCCCGCGCCACAAAATACTCGTGAAACGTCAGATGGGAAAAGGAGTAGATGCCCTTAGCCCGCTCAATCAGCAGGCCATGCTGGGCTTCCATGGAGCGCAAAATAATCTCGCTATCGATTTGAAGACTTTCGGGTTCATCGGTTTCTGATAGATTGCGGATGTAGTCTGCGATGTATTGCTCGGCAACCCGCTGTTTGAAGCAGTAGTCATTTGCCTGAAACGTGATCAGGGCAAGATAGCTGAGCAGATCCTCCTTACGCAAATGGGACAGGTTCTTGTAGACCTGATCGCGCTGAATTCCTCGCTTGGCATCCCATTTCTTTAGCAGCGCATCGATTCCTTCTTTGTATAGCTCCGAGCGGCTCTGGGGAAAGTCACCGGACTCCTCAAAGGCCAGACAAATTAGGGTCAATAACAGCGGACTGGTCGCTAACTCCTTGATCGGAGGATGCTGGTTGAGCTGGCCTAGAAATCGCTCGGGAGGAACTGCGTGGTGCTTAAACCATTTAGAGACGAAGGTGGTGATTTGAGCATCATCAAAGTC
>JACVRP010000008.1 GCA_014534385.1 Cyanobacteria bacterium Co-bin13 | reverse complement strand
CGGTAGGTCTCCCAAGATAGGAATTTTATTGACGCTTGACCGCTCACTCTCCTGAATAATGCCAGAGAGCAGCAGCGTTTGACCATCACGCACTCGAACCTGTCCAGAAGAAAGAGACCGTTGCGCTAGCAAAGTGAAATTTCCTGCAGCAGTTCCTGAGGAAAAGGTTCCCGCTGGAGCCGAAATACTAGGCGCCACAGACAGGGCAACAAAGCCATTGTCGTCAATCCGATCTATATTGATTTGCAAAATCAATCCGGCGGGTTCAGTTGTAAATTCAAGGGTCTGACGTGATGTACCTGCGGCCTCAGTGAAAGTAGAAGTAATTTCAGTAACAACGTCCTGAGTTAGGGCTACCGTTGCAGTCTGACCCTCTTGAACAATTAGGGTCGGATCCGTCAGAACTTTAGCGTTACCGTTTTGCACAGTAGCAAAGAGCTGCAGCAGGAAATTACCTGGCAGCCCAAAAGAACCCCCGCCTTGTGGCGATATGGGCGAGATCGGGGCTACCGTTGGTGTAACCCCAAAAGAAGAAGGAGCGCTACTACCAAAGTTAATTACGCCGACACCTCCACTACTGCCAATGCCCGTATTGCCAATTGCAAAGGAGAAGCTCGTGCCAAAGGCATCGAGCGCGTTCAAGTTTACGTCGATGACCCGCACGTTAATCGCCACCTGACGTCGCCGCAGGTCAATACGGGTGAGTTGCTCGGTTGCGATCGCAATCAGCTGCGGCGTCCCCACCAGGGTCACCGAGTTAGTGCGCTCATCGGCCACCACCTGCAGCCCTCGCAAGATCGCCTGGCTGTCTTGAAACTCAACTCGCTGGGTTTCTACCTGCTCCACAGTGGATGTCTGGGTTTCGGTGATTGCCGGTACACCTTCACCCACGGCCACCGCATTCACGTTGGTCACCAGGCGCTCTCGGCTAACCGCACTTTCGGCCCCCAGAGCGACCAGGAAGTTAGAGGCTACCGTTACATCTACCTGGTTCAAGCGGAGGGTTCGGACTGAGACATTTTGGGCGCTGACGGGCAACAGAGGACCCACATAAATCGAGCGACCCACCCGGTTAGCCTGTAGGCCACTCACCCGCAGCACGTGGTTAAACACGTCCTGCACCGACTCATTCTCAATGTCGAGGGTCACCGTAGGACCATCGGGGCCTCCAGCCCCAGCTCCAGCCGCAGCCGCATCACCCCCGCCTTCACTGGTAAACACCAGGTTTAGTCCAGCGGCTCTAGCAACCAACGAGAGCACTTCACGAGCCGGGGCATTGCGGAGCACCAGCCGAGGAATACGCTCATTGCTGCCCAAGTCGATCTCACCAAAGCTGGGGTTGCCCTCAGCCACTGCAATATCGCCCACGGGCGGGGCTACCGCGCGGGGCAGAAAAGGCGGAGCCTGCAGAGGCTGAGGCCCAGGAATCGGCACTCCATCAATCGTGACATCCGGGTTGGGCACCAGCACATCGGGCGTAGCCGGGGTCTGAGCGGGTCCTGGAGTCGGGGTTGCCGGGGCAGGGGTGGGGGCTGCTTGGGCAATGGGTGCGGCTTGGGCAATGGGTGCGGCTTCAGGCGCACCGGGCACCGTCTGAATTTCCGCAGGAATAACGGGCGCAGCTTGAGCAGCGGCACCATCAGTCTGCACTGCAAAGACCAGTCCTTGACTGCTAGATGAGCGCACATCGCCCACCGGCACTTGTCCCGTGCCTTCAACCGTCAGTCGAACGCTGTTGGCATCCAGGGGCACCACCGACACAGCGGCGATGCCAGGTGCCGGGTTAGCCTGCCGGAACTCACCGCCATCGGGCAGCCCCAGTTGGGTGCGGGTGATATCTGCTCGCAGGGTATTGCCCTGCCTAACGGTGAAGACATTGCCCGCTTCACCCCCTTGGGTGTTAAACACAATCTCCATACCCGCCGAAGTCTGATTAACCTGAACTCCGGTAATTCTGGGAGTAGTGGCGAGGCCAGGCTGGGCAGCCAGTGCAGCCAGTGCGCCCCCCCACAACACAGTCTTAACTCCAAATATGCGTTTCACAGTTCACTCCTCACATCACGGTTTCGAAAGATCAGGTGCTCAGATTGATAGCTAGACTCGCGCATTAAGTCCTCAGCTTTACTGAGCTGGGGGCGGTACCTCTGCAGGCGGCGGTGCGCCTTCAGGCGGTGGTGTGCCTTCGGCCGGTGGTGTGCCTTCAGGCGTTCCCTCTGCAGGTGGGGCAGGCGGCGGTGGGGGCACCGTGGGATCGCTTGTAGGCACCAAAACGTCCAGGGTAAACTGGCTCTGTAGCAGCCTGGAGATGCCTCGCAAATCTTCCTCCGAGGCACCCGCTGGGGGCTCGGCTGGCTGTTGCCGGAAGTCCCTGATAATCACCAGGGGCTCCAGGCGCTCTATGTTGCGGAGAATGCTCAGGGTCTGGGGGTAGAGAGCCTGCATGCTGACATCTACGCTATACCGCTGGAGTTTGCCGTTGAGCTGATCTCCAAACGATCCATCGCTAACAACGACCGGCTGAGCCGGGTTAAACCCAAACAGCTCCGAAGTGTACAGCAGCCGCTGGACTACCGGATCGCTGGCATAGAGGTTGCGAACCTGGGTGATCTGCTGTCGGTTTAGCCCCAGAGCCGTCAGCTGAGCCTCGCTGGTATTGGCAAAATCTGCCCGCAGCACATTCTCAATGGCGGCATTGCTGTTTTCAATCTGCTGGTTGATATCGAGCAGCAGAGTGTCGAGGCTTCTCTGGTCACCCAGCAGCTCATAGACGCCAACCCGCTGATCGAGCGCGGTGGCCAGTTCAGCTTCAAGCTGGGCCACCTGCTCTAGCTGGGCCTGCTGCTGCTGCACCTGGGCCTGCTTTTGGGCTACCTGGTTTTCTAGCTCCTGTTTCTGCGCCTGCACCGGCCGCACTAGATAGTTGTACAGCAGGTAGGCCCCCAGGAGACCGAGGAGAGCGATTAGAATGCCCTGCACTTTGGGGGTTAGCTCAATGCCAAAGGCAGTTGGATTAGGAGGCCCCTGGTCTAGGCCCTGATCCTCTACTGGAATAAAATCTCCACTTGCCGTCATTACTCAATCACTCCTGTCTCTCGAAGGGCACGCAAACGGGCCACCAGGCCTACCGTTCCCTGCCGCTCCAGTTCCTCAATTAGCTGGGAGGCTGGAACATCGGTCAGGTTTGCCTGAATGGTGTAGTCAACCAGAAATTCCGGTTGTCCTGCAGGGGTGCCAGGACAGGTGCCCTGCACCTGGGGATCTAGGAGCTCACTCTGCTTTTCAGCCCGGCTGAGTCTCACGGTGTTGGACTGCAGCAGCGGCGATCGCTGGAGCACCAGGGCAAAGTCGTTGATGTCGTTGAAGGAGCAGGCAACCCCCTGAACTTCTATGCCGCCAGCTCTGGGAGGTTGAGCTTCGGGCTGCCCTTCTGGCGTCGTGCCCGCAGTCTGGCTAATGTTAGTTAGCTGCACGCGGGTGGGGGTGCGATCGCGAATGTCCTGCAGCAGGGCCGACCAGGGCAAAATCTGGTTAAAGACCGCAGCAAATGCCTGATTCTCAGCTCTAACCGCCTCAATCTGCCCTTGAATCACGGTTGCGGCCTGCAGTCGGCTCTGCAGGCTAGCCAATTCCTGGTCGAGCTGAGCATTCTGCGCCTGGAGCTGAGACACCTGGTTGCGAAGCACCAGCCAGTAGCCGCCCACCAAGCCGAGCGCACCCACGGCAAAGATCAGCCCCAGCACCAGCGGGCGGCGGTCAACCGGTCCGCCCGCCCGAGCTCGCCGGGGCTGCTGAACAGTCGGCAGCTCTTTGCGGTCATTGAGAAAGTTAATATCTAGTCCGTACATAACCCTACACCTCCCGTAAGCCTAGGCCGATAACGGTTGCCAAACCCGAACGCTGAGCCTCAGGAATATCTTCAGCCACATCTAAAGAAAGGGCTGAAATGGGGTCAATCTGGCTGGCTGGTAGGCTGAGCCGCTGAGCAAAAAACTCGTCTAGCTGACCGATAGAGCCGCCAGGTCCGGCTAGCAGGAGCTGAGCTACCTCCATGTCTTCTCCCTGATTGAGATAGAAGTCGATGGACCGGCGCAGCTCGTCAGCCAGTTCCCCCAGCACCCGCAGCATGGCGGCCGTGCCAGGATTGGTGCCGCCCATTTGAGGCGAGCCGACCGTATCCATCGGGGAAGCCGGAACGGTCATGCCCTGCAGCAGGTCAGTGTTGCGTGAGGGAGGCAGGTTCATGGCCCGACTGAGGGCGCTCTGGATCTGGTAGGTGCCGATGGGCACGGTGCGTGAAAAGTGGGGCACCCCATCTACCACAATCGAAATCTCAGTGCTTTCAAACTCAACATCGACAATGGCTGCCGCCTCTTGGGGGGTGAACTGACGCAGCTGCTCGCGGATGGTGCGAATCAGGGCAAAGCTACTCGTTTCTAGAACGTTTAAGCCCAGCCCAGCCTGCCGAAAAGCCTCTATATAGCTGTCTGTTATGTCTTTGCGCACGGCTACCAGCAGCACCTGGACCTTTTCGATTCCGTCTTCATCGACAAAGAAGCCTAGCTTCTGGTAGTCTACGTCTGCCTCATCCCGTGGAAAGGGTAGGTAGAGGCTGGCCTCCTGGTTGAGCACCATCTCCCGCAGCTCCTGGTCGTCTAGCTCGGCCGGTACCGGAATCACCCGAGTAATGGCGCGACCCGGAATGGCCGTAGTGGCTTGCCTAACCTTCAGCTTGCTTTCGGCCAGCACCGTTTGGATAGCCTCGGCGACGGCAGATGCATCGACAATTTGCCCCTCTTCGTAAATGCCTTCTGCAATATCAACAGAAGCGAGCGTTTCTAACTTCAGCTTGCTGCCCTGCTTACGCAGCCGAGCAACATTGATCTTTTCGGGCGTGAGTTCTACACCAACGCCCCGAGGTTTGGGAGTGAAAAGAGATTTCAGGCTATTCACGGTATACGCACTTTAAATTTAGAAAGTGGGGGTTGGATTGAAGGCGGCCATCTAGCGGCTAGCGATAGGTCTCAGGATGGCTATTCTAGGGCTAACTAGAGCGCTTGAGCACAACTTAAAAATGTGCTAACGCATGGTACACAATTTATGTGAGATTTGCCATACTTTTTGGCGGGACACAAAGCTTAAAAAACTAACTGGAACCTCAGCCGGGATCGGCATACATCATGGTGCGATCGCAAGTGCGCACCCGTTCACTTCTGATCAGCACAAACGGGCAGCTTATAAGGGGGCGAGCTGACGAGTCAGTTCGCTAAAAGGGCAAACGGGGTTCCTGATGGTAAGCGACTATTTTTGAACAGCAAGCAACCTTTGATTGCTGCAATTCAAATCAACCCTCCTAGTCCTGATGGAGAGTTCTATATATCTGTAGATTCGGGTGGCTCTGCGCTGAAAAAGCTGGCCCATATGCCAAAGAAATTAGCGCATTCACCAGCGATGTTACACACAATTGAGAAAATTGAGCACAGATATTTCAAAAAAAAGCCAACTTTTTTTTAGAAAGGGGTAACACGGTGACCAATTTAACTGCAACAGACTGGGGTGCGCCGCTCTCGACGGATGCCCGCAAGGTAATGCTGCTGGGCTCTGGAGAGCTGGGCAAGGAGGTTGTATTGGAGGCTATGCGCCTGGGCCTGGAGGTGATTGCGGTAGACAGCTATGCCAATGCGCCCGCCATGCAGGTGGCCCACCGGGCCTACGTGATCGACATGCTAGACGGGGCCAAGCTGCGCTACCTGATCGAGCAAGAGCAGCCGCACCTGATCGTGCCGGAGGTAGAAGCGATCGCAACCGACACCCTGCTGGAGCTAGAGGCCGAAGGCCGGACCGTCATCCCCACTGCCCGCGCCACCCGCCTGACCATGAACCGCGAGGGTATCCGGCGGCTAGCAGCAGAAGAGCTGGGTCTGAAAACATCGCCCTACCGCTTTGCCGAAACCGAAGCCGAGTATCAGGCTGCCGTACAGGCCCTGGGGCTGCCCTGCGTCGTCAAGCCAATCATGAGCTCGTCTGGCAAAGGCCAAAGCCTGGTGCGCGAAGAATCTGAAGTGATGGCGGCCTGGAAATACGCTCGCACCGCCGGTCGAGGCAAGAGCGATCGGGTCATTGTCGAAGGCTTCGTTAACTTCGATGTCGAAATCACGCTGCTGACGGTTCGCGCTCAAGACGGTACCCACTTTTGCCCGCCCATCGGGCACCGCCAGGAGGAGGGCGACTACCGCGAATCCTGGCAGCCCTGCCCGCTGCCCCCCGCCACCCTGGCCGAATGTCAGCGCGTTGCTCAAGCCATCACCGAAGCGCTCGGCGGCTGGGGCATTTTTGGCGTGGAGCTATTTATTGCCGGAAACCCTACCCAGGCCCAAACCGTCTACTTTAGCGAAGTCAGCCCTCGCCCCCACGACACCGGCATGGTCACGCTGATCAGCCAGAATATGTCTGAGTTTGAGCTGCACGTGCGTGCGATCGCAGGTCTACCCATTGGCTCCATTGAGCTGATCCGGCCCGGGGCCTCAGCCGTCATCCTGGCCCCTGGCAGCAGCGAAACCCCCCGCTTCGCCGGTCTGGCCGAAGCCCTCACCATTCCCACCAGCAAGCTCCGCCTCTTCGGCAAACCCCGCAGCCACAAAAACCGTCGTATGGGCGTGGCCCTGGCGTTGGGGGACAGTCCTGAGCAGGCGCGGGAGCGGGCAATTGCCTGTGCTGAGAAGGTGCAGGTTTTTCTTTAAAGCGTGGAAGGGTGGAGGGGTAGATGGGTGGAGGGGTCAGGGGATGGAGTAATGCGGGTATAGGTTTGGCTTGGCGATGGCGATCTTGGGTTAAGGGCAAGCTCAGATGCTAATATCCTCAACGCGGACTCGCTCTACTCTTGGCTACAAACCCCCCTTAAAGAAAAGGAATCTCAAGGCCTAACCCACGGGATCCACCCAACACGCATTGAATTAAGGCTAGTGGTCAGTGCCCACCCCACTGTAGCCCCTCACCCATCCACCCCTTTCCCATCCACCCCTCTCCCTCCACTCCCCATGACACGCCACTTCTGGAAACGCTTTAGTCTTCTCACCCTGCTGGGCCTGCTGATGAGCTGGCTAATTAGCTGCGGGGGTGCGCCCACCGCTTCTAATTCTGGCCAGGCTGATGGAGGCACTCAAGACGTTGAATTTTGGACAATGCAGCTCCAGCCGCAGTTTACCGACTACTTCAATACGCTGATTGCTCAGTTTGAGGCTGAGCACCCCGGCGTGAAGGTGCGGTGGGTAGATGTGCCCTGGGCCGATATGCAGAGCAAAATCCTGACTGCGGTTTCGGCGGGGACTGCTCCCGATGTGGTGAATCTAAATCCTGATTTTGCCTCCCAGCTAGCCAGCAAAAATGCCTGGTTGCCGCTGGATGACAAGCTGCCGGCCACGGCCAAACAGACCTACCTGCCAAAAATCTGGGAGGCCAATGCCCTCAATGGCCAGAGCTTCGGCATTCCCTGGTACCTGACGACCAACATCACCCTCTACAACCAGGATCTGCTGGCTCAGGCTGGAGTTTCGGCTCCGCCCACGACTTACCAGGAGCTAGCTCAGGTAGCCCAGCAGGTTAAGGACCGCACGGGCAAATATGCCTTTTTCACCACCTTTGTCCCGGAAGATTCAGCCGATGTGCTGCAGTCTCTGGTGCAGATGGGGGTGACTCTGGTAGACGATCAGGGCAGAGCCGCCTTCGATACACCAGCGGGCAGAGCCGCCTTTCAATACTGGACTGATCTCTATCAGAAGCAACTGCTGCCCCGCGAAGTGCTGACCCAGGGCCACCGCCGGGGGATCGAACTCTATCAGGCAGGGGAAACGGCGCTGCTCTCAACTGGGGCAGAGTTTCTCACTACGATTGAAACCAACGCCCCAGCCATTGCCGAAGTCACGGGCAGCTCACCTCAAATCACCGGAGACACGGGCAAGCAAAACGTGGCGGTGATGAACCTGGTGATTCCTCGCGCTACGGACGTGCCAGAAGCTGCACTGGACTTTGCGCTGTATGTCACCAATGACGCCAATCAGCTGGAGTTTGCCAAAGCAGCCGATGTTCTGCCCTCAACGGCCAATGCACTCAAGGACAGCTATTTCACCCAGCCTGCCACTGATGCAGCCCCGCTCACCCTGGCCCGCTCTGTCAGCGCTAGCCAAATGGAAAAAGCCGAAGTGCTGATTCCGGCAATGGAGGACATTAAGACACTGCAGAAAATTGTCTACGACAATCTCCAGGCTGCCATGCTAGGCCAGAAGTCGGTAGACCAGGCCGTTACGGATGCGGCTGCCGATTGGGATGCTCGCTAGCTTGCTTTGGCAGGCTGCTGCGTAGCAAAGAAGTGACCCACAAGATAGAGCGAACCGCATAAAACGGTCAGAGAGCTTTGGGTCTGCGCGATCGCAACTAGCCCCTCGGCCAAATCGCCATAGGTCTGGCAGCAGGCCAGGTCAGGGCAAATAGCAGTTGCGATCGCGCTTAGATCCTCGGGAGCCGCCGACAGGTGCCCCGGCACCGGCACCAGATGGAGCTGGTCTCCTGGCCGCAGCAGCTCTCGAAAAATGTCGGCATGATCCTTGGTTGAGAGCATGCCCATCAGCCAGGTCACTATCAGGGGTGAAGCGCTGGAGACATTCCTCTCTGAACTGGCCACAACCTGATCGACGTAGGCTCGCAGCATCGCCGCTGCCGCCGGGTTGTGAGCCCCGTCAATCAACAGCTTATGTCCCTGTTCGTCAGGCCAAGTCACCCACTGCAGCCGCCCTGGCCAGCGAGCCTGGGCCATACCGCTGACAATGGCTTCGTCTGAGATAGTCCAGCCCTGGTTCTGAAGGAGCCGCAGGGTTGCGATCGCTAGCGCCGAGTTGGCCAGCTGGTGGGAGCCGGGAAACGGCAGCGGATACGTCAGGGGGAGAAGGTTTGGAGCCGGCAGACCAGCCTGAACCGTTTGCAGACCGCTAAATTCGGCCTGGCCCGACTCTAGCGCCTGGGCCGGGGCTGGCCACAGCGCCGGGCAGCCCAGCTCAGCAATTTTCTTTTGCACCACCGCAGCCGCCTCGGCAGGCAGCGGACCAACTACCGCCGGACAGCCCGGCTTGAGGATGCCTGCTTTTTCTCGGGCAATGTCGGCTAGGGTAGGGCCGAGCCGCTGCCAGTGCTCTCGGCTCAGGGAAGTAATCAGGGTGACTAGGGGGCGATCGCAAACATTGGTTGCATCCAGTCGTCCGCCCAGGCCCACCTCAACCACGGCAATATCCACCCCCTGCCGAGCAAAATGAAGCCAGGCAGCGGCAGTAATTACTTCAAACTGGGTCGGGCTTGGCTGGGCCGGACCAATTGCAGCCTCTACCTGCTGCAGCACGGCCAGCAGATCCTCCGCACTGATGGGCTGTTCATTAATGCAGATCCGTTCACGCCAGCTCACCAGATGGGGCGATGTGTAGCGCCCCACTCGATAGCCCGCCTGAGCTAAAACCGACGAGAGATAGGCACAGACCGACCCCTTGCCGTTAGTGCCAGCCACGTGAACAACAGGAACCCGCCTGTGGGGGCTATCCAGGGCCATCAGAAGCGTTTCAATGCGCTCTAACCCCAGGTCTACCCCAAAGCGTTCGTAGCGGGTAAGCAAGGCCTCAAAGGCAGGTTCAACAGTCGAGCCAGCAGTCATAGAGCGTATCTGGGGAAAAGGAATAGCTTTGGACAAAAAGCTTCTACCGGCTCCTCGAAGTCGAGCTACAGGTAACTTCTGGCAGGGGCACATGGGTATGTGCCCGGTGCAGCATTTGTAGCGCTGGTCAAGAGAAGTGGTATTAGGACAATGCTAATCAGTCAAGCGTCGAGTCTGGGCAGTTTTCTGACTCGCCTCTGCCACATTGATGCGCCAGAGGCCACAAAAGGCAAAAGGCCACAACAAAAAGGCCACAACAAAAAGTTAGAGGCACGAACTATCGCACCTCTAACAAAATCCTTTCAATTGATCGGCGGGACGTTAAACTGCCTCGGTATTCTTCTCACCCGTACGAATCCGAACGATCTCATCTACCGGGCTAACAAAAATTTTGCCGTCGCCAATCTCCCCCGTTCGCGCCGCCGAGATGATCTTGTCAACCACCATATCGACCTGGGCATCGTCTACCACGATTTCAATCTTGAGCTTTTGCAAAAACTCAACCGTGTACTCCGAGCCCCGGTAACGCTCGGTCTGCCCCTTTTGCCGGCCAAACCCACGCACCTCCGACACAGTCATACCGACAATCCCCGCATTCACCAGGGCAATCTTCACCTCGTCCAGCTTGAACGGACGAATTATTGCTTCAATTTTTTTCATACCTGACCTGATATTCCTTCAGCGTTCACCGTTGAATAGCTCAGCAGCCCTATGTGTATCGAGGACGACCCTCCAAGTACTGTATCTGTTGATACATTTCTCTGCTTGCTCGCCTACCCTCAGGATATCCCACTGATTTACCCTATCGGCTACCGCCCAACAGAGGCTTCATAATCAAGAAGCCAGCCCCAAAGGCACTCACCACAATTAGCAGAATGGTGGTTGCCAGCCACAGGCCACTCATGTCTTGGGGACGGCCGCTGCTGGCCTGCTGCCGGGGCCGTTCGGGCCGCTGCTCAGTAAACAGAGGGGGAGTTTTTGGGCTTCCCTGGGGCCGCTTTTGAGGCGCAGGGGTCTTAACGATGCGAGTGACCTGAGTAGCCAGGTTCGAGCCGTTTTCGCTCGGAGATCTAGAGAACGCCTCTGCCTCTTCTAGCCGAAATTCGCTGCGCTCTAGTGTCGGCAGAGGAAGGCCAGCGGGCTGGGTTGACTCAATGGCATGGCGCAGCTGGTCAGCAGACTGGGCAAACCGCAAAATTTCCTGGCGCAGAAACTGATTTTGCTGATTTAGCTGCTGATTTTGCCCGTTGAGAGAGTCTACCAGCGCCTTGGTTGCCTTTAGCTCAGCAGCTAGCTCCCGGTAAACCGAAATGGGCACTGAGGGAGCATAGTTACCGGCAGCTGAGGTCTCTTTTTCGGGGGCAGCATACTGTAGTGCAGGATCCGGATGAAGTGGCGAATTCATAGGGGTTTCAGTGGGAATAAATCAGGCAAGACGGGCCTAGTTGTAAATGTCTGACCAAGAGTAGTTCAAATTAGAGCAACCGAACCAGTTTTCGTCAAGAAAATTTCTAGAGCAGCCTAGTTTTTAACAGCTTGAAGAATCGAGCCTGAATCTGTCACAAATCCAAAGCACTGGTTCACGTTGTAAATCGTCGCCTGGAAACAATAGTCAGGAGAGGTGGTTGCCGTACAGTCTCGCAGCAAAACGCAGTCGTAGCCTAAAAAATTAGCATCCTGCAGGGTCGCCATGACGCACTGGTCCGCATTAACGCCCGCAAAGAGCAGCGTAGTTCTGCCCAAGTTGCGCAAGATACTGTCCAGAGGTGTATCCCAAAAGCCGCTCATCCGATATTTGTCCACTCGAATGTCGGTGGGGGTTTGCTCTAGCTCCTCTACTACGGCGGCGGCCCAACTGTCCTTTGCCAGCACCAGGGCACCATTTTTGGGCAGAGGGTCGTTGAGCCCGACCCCCTCTCCGGTGGGGTTGTAGACGTGGCGCAGGCCAGCGCCGATGTTGAGCAGATCGGGGCGGTTGCCCCAGTTTACCCAGATAACCGGCACCTCTGCCTGCCGCAGCGTGGGCAGCAGCCGCGCCAGGGGGCCAATCGGAGCCCGAGCGGGGCCGACATCAACCCCGATGGAAGCCAGCCAGCCATCGGGGTGGCAAAAGTCATTTTGCATGTCCACCACGAGGCAGGCGGTTTTATTCAGGTCAACGTGCAGCTTTTTAGTATCTGTGGTCAGGCTGATCCGCCGCTGCGGCAGCGGTGACCGAGTAATGTCGGCTTCTTCAGCGTTGACCAGCCAGGCATTGGGGGGTGTTCCCAGAGTACGACGAAGAGCAGTCATAGCGGTGTCTTGTGGAGAGAAGGATTAAGACAGGCTGCCAGAAAAAGGAGGCACCTGTCAGCACCTCCCTTTCTTAACCCAAAAGGTCTCCTCTATGCAGTTGCAATCGCAACCAGCACCAGCGCCGCACAAACCGCATAGAAAACAGCCACGACCTGAATTTCAGGCCAGCCCGACAGTTCAAAGTGGTGGTGCAAAGGAGCCATCTTAAAGAACCGCTTACCGACACCATCTGGGCCCTTGGTGGCTTTGTAGTAGCCCACCTGAATAATCACAGAGAGGGTTTCGGCAAAAAAGAGCAGAGTGACTATCAGCAGGCCGAAGAGATTGCCGCTGAGAATGCCCACAGCTCCTAAGGCTCCCCCAAGCGCCAAAGACCCGGTATCGCCCATAAAGACCTTGGCCGGATTGTGGTTATGGACCAAAAACCCCAGGCAAGCCCCCGACAGGGCAGCACAAAAGACCATCAGCTCAGGGTGAGCCGGCGCGACTAAAACGCCCAGGCCCAGCAGTGCAATAGCACCCGTACCGCCCATTAGGCCATCTAGGCCATCGGTCAGGTTAGTCGCATTGCTTTCAGCTACCAGCACAAACCCAGCCAGCGGCCAAAAGAGCAGGCCCAGCGGCAGGCTTAACCCCAGCGGCAGCGCTACCCGAGTTAAATCAGTGGGCTGAGTTACCAGCACCCAGGCACAAAAGGCAGCGGCAAAACTAATCTGCAGCAGCAGCTTCGTGCGCGGGGCAATGCCCTTATTGGACTTGCGGCGCAGCACCTGCCAGTCATCTAGCCAGCCGATTCCGGCGTAGGCCAGGGTGAGCGCTGAGGCCGCCATCGTGGTTGGGGCAAAGCCAGTGCCCACCAACGCCACCAGCACCGCTACCGGAACAAAGAAAATGCCGCCCATGGTTGGCGTTCCAGCTTTTTTGAGGTGCGCCTGAGGCCCCTCTTCTCGAATAAACTGACCTGTTTTTAAGGCTCGCAGCAGGGGCACCGCCCAAACTCCAAGGCTGCTGCTGCCCAAAGCAGAGAGTAAAAACGGCACCGCCAGGGAGGAGCCGAGAGTAAAGGCATGCCCCATCTCGGTATCGAGCACAATCGCCGTCAGGCTGAGGCTAACGGCCAGCACCCAAAACAGCATTAGGCCTGATACGCCTAAGGGCTTGGTCGTAAAAAACTTCGCGTCCACAGAGGGTTTCCCTCATCTCACACCACACCACACACACTCATTGGAACTTGCCAGATTTGGCTGTATTCCCCCTGGGTATGGTTGCCGCTGATTTTCAGCTAGACCAGCCCCCATTCCTCACTCGGGCTCGATTAGAGCAGCCGCGCTCTGCCGCCGCTCTAATCGTCGTCCTCAATGGGCAAATCATCATCGTCATCGTAAGAGTCGTCGTTGCCCATCAGATCAGAAATTTCTTCACTGTCGGGCTCGTCAGGAATAACTTCGACCGGCTCTCTAGCGCGCAACCGACCGATCTCTTCTAGCCAAGTGAGAATAGAAGAATCGGTTGACGATTGCAGGATAGGCGCTTTGGCGCTGCGCGGCACCTGTCGAATGGACGGATTGTAGAAAGGTGAAGTCATGGTTAGCTTTAGAGAAGGTCTGGAAACCTGATAGACGATAACGGTGTCACAAGACCAGAGAACGGTTACCGGTTGAGCGGTAAACTCCAAAAAAGTTTACACCGGATTGATAGCTCAGAACTAGGGATATGTCAACTTGGCGTAATGGACTACAGTTGAGTCCGCAGCGCTCTGTTGCACTCTACACCGTCTCTAGACCTAAATCAGGCAGTCTTTAATTCTAACGAAGTCAATTGGCAGTAGTTAGTCGGATCGCCAATGCCCTATGATGCTAGCCAGCTGTTGCGCTCTTAGGCCAGACTATGTTGGGCAAAGCCGACCTGCTGGATGCGATCGCACCCTTTAACCGCGGCATTTTAGCTAGCGCCATCGACCGCCAAGCCATTCAGGCGGTCGTTTCTCGCCTGGAAGATCGCAACCCCACGCCGCAGCCGCTGGCCGCGACCGACCTGCTCGAAGGGGACTGGCGCTTGCTCTACACCACCAGCCAGGAGCTGCTGGGCATTGACCGGGTGCCTCTGGCCAACCTGGGCCAGATCTACCAGTGCATTCGCACTGCTGGCCAGCGAATTTACAATTTGGCCGAGGTGAAAGGGCCGCCGCTGCTCTCCGGTCTGGTCTCGGTTTCAGCTCGCTTTGAGCCTGTCTCCGATCGGCGCGTCAACGTTGCCTTTGAGCGGGGGGTGCTGGGCCTGCAGAGCGCTCTAGACTACCGCTACCCCAGCCAGTTCATTCAAAAACTAGAGGCAAACGCCAAGCTGCCTCTGTGGCAGGGCATTGACTTTACGATCAATCGGGAGCGGCAGCAGGGTTGGCTAGAGGTGACCTACCTGGACAAGGACATGCGCATTGGTCGGGGTAATGAGGGCAATATTTTTGTCCTGAGAAAAGTTTAGGGACGCGGTATGCGTCCCTAAACTTTTTGCCCTAATTAACTTCGGGTTAACTTCAAGATAGTTACAGCTGGGCGATCAGCGCTTTAACGACGGGAATCTGGAAAAACTGCTCGGTTGAGGTCATCAGCCGGCTGCCCCAGAGGTTGTCCAGCAAATAATTCGGATCGGCGTAGCGGCTGTCTTGCTCCAGCGCCTCGATACCTAGGCGAATAGACTCGGTGCGTTCTCCCTGGGTATAGAGGGCAACTGCGATCGCAAGCTTGGGCTCTGGCTCTTCGGGAGCGGCTTCTGAGGCAATTCTCCAGCGCGCGATTGCCTCCTCGGTTTTGCCCTGCTCAAACAGCACCAGCCCAATATTATTGACCGAAGGCCAAAACTCGGGGGTGATTCGCACCGACGACTCATAGCTGCTGATAGCCTGAGGATACTGGTTGAGCTTGAAGTAGGCATTGCCCAGATCAAACAGGGCGGCAGCATTCTCGGGCTGTATTGCCAGGCCCCGCTCTAGGAGATCGGCAGCCCGTCGGTACTCGCCCTTTTGAAAATAGGCCGACCCCAGAGAAAACAACACCCCGGCATTGTTCCCATCTAGAGTTTGGGCCTGGTCAAGGGCCGGAATCGCCTCGTCTACCTGGTCTAGCTGCAGGTAAAGGCTGCCCAATAGGGCCCAGACCTCAGCTCGACCGGGAGCCAGCTGGGAAGCTAGCTGAGCTCGCTCTAAAGCCACCCCATACTGTTGAAATTGGGCCAGCTGCAGCGCTTCCTGGGCTAGCACCAGGCCCTGCTCCTCGAGCCGGCTAAAGTCTAGGGGCAGCACGTAGGGCACCAAAGCCTGACCCAAAGCCGGAGGCGCAACGCCCCAGAGTCCGAGCACTGCCAGCAGTGAGAGCACAGATGTTCGTTTCAGCACGACTGTTAACCGCTCCATGAATACGCAGCCTGAAGTCAGATTAGATCATCTTGCGGATGAATGGGGAAACTGAGCTGCCTGGGCATTGCGTCGCCACATGAAGGGCTTGATCCGGCGCAGGGCTGAGGCCGGAAACCGTCGGGCCCAGTCAGCCTCTGATAAATTGGCCAGTTCGGCCAGGGTCGGAGCCACATTGCCAGGATAGGGCTGAAACTCCTCCACATCGGTTGCCTGGGCAAACCGCAGGTTCCAGGGGCAGACATCTTGGCAAATATCGCACCCAGCCACCCAATTATTCAGCTTTTGGGCGATCGCATCCGGCAGCTTTTCGGCTCGGTTTTCAATGGTGTGGTAAGCAATGCAGCGGTTAGCATCAACCACGCCGGGCTGGCGAATGGCTCCGGTAGGACAAGCCTCCAGGCAGCGGGTGCAGGTGCCGCAGTGGGCCGTATGGGGCCGATCAGGCTCTAGCTCTAAGCTAGTCAGCACCTCCCCCAAAAACACCCAGGAACCGTACTCGCGGGTAATCAGATTGCCGTTTTTAGCCAGCCAGCCCAGGCCCGCCTGCTCGGCCCAAAACTTGTCCTGCACCGGCCCCGTATCGGCGTAGTAGCGCACCTGGAGCGTGGGGTCTTGGTCCTGCAGCCACTGGGCCAGCGCTTTCAGCCGCTTGTGCAGCACCCGGTGGTAGTCGCGGCCCCAGCCATAGCGGGCGATCTTGGCATACTGGCTGCCCTCCGGTCGGGTTTGGGGGGTGTAGTAGTTGAGAGCTACGCAGATAAGCGATCGCACCTGCGGCATCACCTGGCGAATGTCTTGCCGCCTGGGATTGGCCATCCAGTCCATGTCGGCCTGATAACCCTGCTGCAGCCACGACTGCAGCCTGGCCTTGACCTGGGTTTCGGGAGCCGGCAGAGACCCCTCAGCTTGAGGCGGCACAGCAGCCACCCCCACCTTGTGAAATCCGAGTTGTAGCGCCTTTTGCTGCACTGCAGCACGGGTAACGGCCATAGACCTGGAGAAAACTATCTGTAGAGAACTATCTGGAGAAAACTATCGTCCGAGAAAAACTCTAAGCTTTTTGAAAATTGCCATCTATCTCAGGGCTGAGCGACTAGAGTAAAGCCAGACCGTCAACTTAGACGGACAAATTTGGCGTTTGCACAGGACCCAGACGGTGAAGCGTTTTTTCAAATTAGCCTGCCTCTTTAGTGTAATGTTGGGGGCCGTCCTCCTGTCAGCCCAGGCCTTAGGCCAGCCGCCAGTGCTCCCTACCGCTACCCCTACGGTTGTTTGGAAAACCCCAGGGGCAACTGCAGAGCCTGCCTCGGCAGGGATGCTGAATAAAGAGGCCATTCCAAGCGCGCCTCCAGCCGATGGCGAACCGGCTGAAGCCCAGGCTAATAGCCTGCGACCCTTTGAGCAGGCAATTGAAGGGTTCACCCGTCGAGAAGGTCTGTTTACCCTCTATCAAAACCTTGACAGCAACCAGGTGCTGCTGGCACTACGGCCTGAGCAGCTGAACCAAAACTTTCTCTTTCTCGCCACCCTGGAGTCGGGGCTGGGGGAGTGGGGGCTGTTTCGAGGCTGGGATATT
This sequence comes from Cyanobacteria bacterium Co-bin13, assembly GCA_014534385.1. Lineage (GTDB taxonomy): Bacteria > Cyanobacteriota > Cyanobacteriia > Phormidesmidales > Phormidesmidaceae > JACVSF01. The sequence goes on along the minus strand of JACVRP010000008.1, from coordinate 6,438 downwards.
GACGATTTCCTGCTGCAGTTTCGTCGGGTACCGGGCAACAAGCTCCAGGTCGTGGTGCCCAACCTGAATTTTCGCGCTGGGCCGGGGTCGGGCCAGGAACGCCGTCTTCTGAATGAGTCCTTTAGCGACTCGCCGATTGCCACCCTTAACATCGTCAGCGTTGAGGCCAAAAGCGGGGTGCTGCTGGTAGATTTTGGGGCTTTTTTGCTCAACCGCGACCCGGCTGATCTGGTGGCCCAGTTTCCCTGGGTGTTTGGCGGCTACAGCTTTAACACCGAGGCCTCCTATCTGGAGCCAGTGCAGCCATTTCCGCAGAATGTAGAGCTGACCGCCGTCCTCAGCTTTTCTGGCAGCAGCAACAGCAATCCGCTGTCGTTTTTGTTTTCGCCCGCCCTCGAGACCCTGGCCGATGCCCGAGGATTTAATCTGAGGCTGCACTACAGCTTCTCTCAGCTGCCAGAAAACCCGCGCTACCGGCCTCGGCTGGCCGATGAACGGGTGGGCTATTTCCTGACGGCCTTTCGCGCCCCGGCCCAGGCCCGCGCCCGTGAGTCCTTCACCCGCTACATCCACCGCTGGCACCTGGAAAAGCAAGATCCTACCGCAGCGCTGTCGCCGCCCCAGTCCCCCCTTGTCTTTTGGATTGAAAATACGGTGCCGACCGAGTATCGGCAGGCCATCCGGGAAGGCGTGCTGATGTGGAATGAGGCGTTTGAGCGGGCGGGGTTTCGAGATGCGATCGCAGTCCGGCAAATGCCTAACGATGCCCCCTGGGCTCCTGCCGATACCCGCTACAACGTGATTCGCTGGTCCGACTCCTTTGGCAGCGGCGTTTTGGGCTATGGGCCTTCTCGGGTCAATCCACTGACCGGAGAAATCTTAGATGCCGATGTGGTGCTCGATGCCAATGTAGTCTCCTACCTGCAGCGAGAATACCAGGACTTTGTCGGCCCCCTGTCGGCCCCGGCGGAAACCTATCTGCAGCTCTGTGGCCGCCCGTTTCGGAGCATTTATCACCAGTGGCTGCTGAGCCAGGCTCAAGGCAGCCAGTCAGCCGCCCGACCAACTCCTCAGACTGCGGCGGCTGACTCCGCCGCCGCCGAGCGCTGTGCTGGCTACAGCGCCGCCCAGCAGGTCGCCTTTGGCAGCCTGGCCCTAGACCTGCTAGGCGGGCCTGCTGTCCCTTCAGAGATCTTAAAAACCTACATCCACGACTATCTCAAGTCTTTGACGGCCCATGAGGTTGGGCATGTGCTGGGCCTGCGGCACAACTTTCTAGGCAGCACGCTCCATACCCCCCAGGACTTAAACAACTCGGAGCTGACCCACAGCCGGGGCTTAGTCAGCTCTGTGATGGACTATTTTCCGCCTAACCTAGCCCCTGACAGCACAGCTCAGGGAGACTTTTTTCCCACCCGGCTCGGCCCCTACGATCTGTGGGCCATTGAGTATGGCTACAAGCCCCTGGAGGGGAGACTGTCGCAGTTTGACCAAAGCGGCCTGCAGAGCATTGCCCAGCGCAGCGGCCCCCCCGAACTGGCCTATGCCACCGATGAAGATATCTACGACTTCTTAAATCCTCAGGCTGCAGCCTGGGACCTCAGCAGCGATCCGCTGCAGTATGCGCAGTGGCAGATGGAAAACGCCCAGGCCATCTGGAAGAAGCTGAACTGGTATTCGGTCAGGCCAGGGGAGGGCTACGGCCAGCTCCGCCGCCGCTTTGACCTGATCATGGGCTACTACCAGCACCAGATGTTCACCGTTTCCAACTATATTGGCGGGCAGCAGTTTACCCGCACCAACCCCTGGGACTCCCGTGGACAGCAGCCGTTTGCGCCTATCTCCGCAGAAAAGCAGCGACAGGCCTTGGATTTGCTGGAGCAGTATGTGCTAGCCCCCGACGCCTTTGATTTTCCCCCCGCTCTGCTTAACTCCCTCGCCCCCGACCGCTGGAACCATTGGGGCCAGAGCCTGACCGTATATCCCTTGGACTACCCTGCCTACGATCGCATTCTCTTTGTTCAGGGCATGGCCTTAAATGACCTGTTCTTTGCTGACCGGCTGCGGCGACTGCGGGACAGCGAGCTTAAAGCAGGCCCTGACGCGACCCTTGGCCTGCCGGAACTGTTTGAACGGGTCAACCAGATGGTCTGGAGTGAGGTTTTAACCGGAGACGGTCAACCGCCAGCTCTGTCTAGCCTGCGGCGCGGCCTGCAGCGGCATCACCTGACCCTGCTCAGCAGCCTGGTGTTGCGGCACAGCCTGGGCGATCTAGACAGGGCCCAGGACTTGCTAGAAGTAATGGGCATTGGCTCTACCCTGGGGGCTCCTGAAGATGCCCGAGTGATGGCCCGCTATCAGCTGCAGCGGCTGGGCGATGCGATCGCAACCACCCTGCGCCGCCAGGGCGATCGGCTCGACATCAGCACCCGCGCCCACTTGGAAGATGCCCGCGATCGCATTGCCAAAACGCTCAATGCCCCTTTACAGAGCAGCTGATCTTGAAGCAAATTAGACCCCTGTGCCTTTTCAGCCAGGCTGGGGCACCTTAACTTCACATTCACCAAAAACACTTAATCAGATTTTTTTGAGAACACGTCGAGCCTCAATAAATCCTGTGTCTCCTTGGTGTATGGTGTATTGATGATTGCAGTTTGTAACGATCCTGTGGCATTTCAGAGTGTATTACCTGGCTAAACTGTCATGCCAAATTTAGGGCAGCAGTTTCCAAGCTGAGCAAATTCCGTTGAACTCTTCAAGTTAGCCTATGCTAACCGCGCTAGCGGCCTTGACCCTGACTCCACTGCTCTCTCAGACGTTACCTGCGTCAACTTTAGAGCTTGGGGCCTCTGAATCTTCTGCGCTGGTGGCATCCGCCCCACCGCTGACTTCCGGCGCAGCCCTGCCAACAGAGGGAGCTCGCCCCGGTGGTCAAACCCCGTCTTTTACCTCCGGCCTAGCCCCTCGGCTGTCCCAAGCCACGCCGGTTGCCCCAGAGAGCCAACGCTATGCCGAGGTTGTCCAGCGGCAGGACGTACGGCCTCTGCCTGGGCAGCTCGACCAGGTGCCTGTCTTCAACAGCAACAGTCCAGAGCTGATTCAGAGCGAGGGAATTTTGCTCTCCACCTTTCCCTCAGAGGGGATGAGAGCCCCCCAGGCACACCTCAACTTTCCCTTCCAGGGGCGCTTTGATATTTTTGCCCACCACATTGCCCGAGGGGTGAGCCACGACGATCGCCGCACCCTATTTTTGGGCGTGCTGGTGCACAATCCTGGCAGCCAGCCGGTCACCCTGGAAGTCCTCCAGGGCATGACCTACCTCAGCCAGGAGGCCCCCTTCCGAGAGCTGCCCTCAATGGTGCTCAACCCCAACGGCACGATCTATGCCGGCCCCGGCAGCCGCACCACCACTGACCTCCTGAGGGGCCAAAACCAGGCCCAGTGGCCCCGAGAAGTGGTCATTCCGCCTGGGCATGTGCACCTGCTGATGAACGTGCCCATTCCCCTGCGGCAGCTGACGGTACCGGTCAACGGCACCTATCCCCAGGGCAGCACGATTCCCAGGCCCGCCCCCAGCCAGGTCACGGTGGTAGCAGCCAATGTGGGTGAGGCCGGCGTTGGACTGGGGCAAGAGGGGGGCGCAGCCGTCGCACCTCGGCCCATCAACCAGCCCTTGCCCAGCAACGGGCGAACCGCCATGATGTACCTCTCCAGCAGCGGGCCGGTACATCTCGCCAGTTTGGCGATGTATGCGCCCCCAGCAGCGGGAGGCGCTGAGCGGGTGCCCACCCTGCGGGAGTGGATTGATCTGCTGCGGCGGGGCAACCTGGCGGGTCCGCGAGACATTCCGCCGACCAACCCCGATACCTACCGCGCTGGCCGCTTCTACTACGGTCGAGTGGCGGGCGTAGCTCGCGGTTCCCAGTGGAGCGCCCTGGTTACAGATGGCCCCGACACCACGCTCCTGTCCATTCCTCAGCCAGGCGATGCCTTCTCCTATGTGGTTAGCACCGTAGACCGCAACACCTTTGGCACCGGGCAAATTCAGAGCGCGCCGATGCTGGTGCGCTACCCCGATACGGCCTACCGGGCCCACGGTAACTACGGCATTCGCTATAGCCTTACCCTACCCCTGCACAACGCCACCGGCTCCACCCAGAGCGTTGAGCTAAAGCTCCAAACCCCCCTACAGGACGAAGGGCTTAAGGGGGGACTGCGGTTCCGCCAGCCTCCCGAAAATCGAGTCTTCTTCCGGGGCACGGTGCGCCTGCGCTATGCCAACCAGCTCGGGGTCCGGCAAACCCACTACGTTCACCTGGTGCAGCGGCGCGGCCAGGAGGGCGACCCGCTGGTGAAGCTGACCATTCCGGCGGGCGAGCGGCGAGAGGTCGAGATTGACCTGATCTACCCTCCCGATGCGACCCCACCCCAGGTGCTGACGGTGCAGACGGTCAACCCCTTTAACGTGATCGAGGCCGGCAGCCCTAGCCCAACGGCTCAACCGCTCAGCCGAGAGCCCTCTCTCCCAGCGGCCAACCCCTAAGCCTTAGCGTTCGGAGCGGACCCACAGAGCCAGCCCGCCGCTGCGGCCTCTAGCGGCAACGTAGTCGGGTTGGGCCAGAAAAAAGGAGAAAAACGGCAGCTGCCCGATGGGAACAGCTTCGAAGGAGGCCGCTTTGGCCGTCTTTGAGCCGGTTGCGCCGCTGTAGAGCGTGGCCCCCAAGGTCTTGACTTCAAGCCGGGTAAAGTCAAAAACCAGCAGGTTTTTCCGACCGGGGTAGCGGGCTGGCCCCGAAAAGGTGATTTGCAAGGGCCCTAGCCGCAGCTGATTGCGAATCGTGGCTTTTCCAGGCTGGTCGGTTTCTGGCAGAAAGCTAATCTGGGCCACAGCTAGGGCAGGCACGTAGAAGCCGCTGCCGATGGGCTGCCCTGAGCGGTAGTGGGGCTTTTTGGGGGCTGTAAAGCAGAGTCGCCAGGTGCCATAGAGGTCTTCTAGGGGGTAGGTTCGCCGCTGCTGTTTAGCGGTTTTCTCGGCTTCTAGCAGGGCGACGGTCACAGCCTTGCCGTCTGGGCGCGGCCCTGATTTCGATAAGGCCATGGCGGCAGCAGACAACACTTCGAGGGCAGAGTCAGTGGAGAAGGCAGAAGACATGGTTAATCGGAAAGGGCTTTGACTTCAGTATCGCAGGCAGGGGGTTAGGACTCTGCGATAATAAAGCTCACCATGACTGAGCTGGGTTTGCCATGACCGCTAACATCCGTAAACGCTTTCTTCCGGCCAGCGATCGCACCCGCTGGGCGACCAATGTCTCAGTCATTTTGATGTGGGTGGGCATTGCCATAACCCTGGTGTTTATCCTGGTGGCGCTGATGGCTCCGCTGCTGCAGTCCTGGGGCCTTCTGCTCGACCCCACAGCAGCGCTAGACAACCCTATCCACCAGCCGCCCTCAGCAGAACACTGGTTTGGCACCAGTCGCCAGGGTTATGACGTCTTTTCTCGCACCCTGTATGGCACTCGGGCGGCCTGGCAGGTGGTGCTGCTGGCCACTGTCATGAGCGTGGCCATTGGGGTGCCGCTGGGCATGGTCAGCGGCTACCTGGGCGGGCGGCTCGACCGGGCGCTGCTGTTTTTTATGGACACGATCTACACCCTGCCGGGGCTGCTGCTGTCGATTACGCTGGCTTTTGTGGTGGGGCGGGGGGTAATCAATGCTGCGATCGCACTTAGCATTGCCTATATTCCCCAGTACTACCGAGTGGTGCGTAACCATACGGTCAGCATTAAGACTGAGCTGTTTATTGAAGCGGCTCAGGCGATGGGCGCTTCGACCTGGGCTGTGCTCAACCGCTACCTGTTTCTCAACGTGATCCAGAGTGTGCCGGTGCTCTTTACCCTCAATGCCGCCGACGCCATTTTAATTTTGGGGGGGCTAGGCTTTTTGGGCCTGGGCCTGCCGGAGCAGATCCCCGAGTGGGGGGCCGACATTCGGCAGGCCCTAGACGCGCTGCCGACGGGCATCTGGTGGACAGCGCTCTTTCCGGGGCTGACCCTGACCCTGATGGTGACAGGCCTGTCTCTGGTGGGAGAAGGGCTCAATGAGTTTGTCAATCCTCTGCTGCGGCGCGAAAACTGGAAGTAGGGCCGCCCCAATCTGAGACAATGCCCAGAGTCCCAAAAGAAGTGATGGAGATGGGGTTTATGGGCAGCCAGACGCAGGTAGTTGGGGTGGATCTGGGCGGTACCGCCATTAAGCTAGGGCGCTTTACGCCAGCGGGCACCTGTTTGCAGTCTTTGAGCATCCCCACACCCCAACCCGCCACGCCAGAAGCCGTGATTGAGGCGATGGCGGCTGCGATCGCAACCCTCGACCCCGGCAACGACGCAGCCGCCATCGGCATTGGCACCCCTGGCCCCGCCGATGCCGCCGGCCGGGTGG
>JACVRP010000352.1 GCA_014534385.1 Cyanobacteria bacterium Co-bin13 | reverse complement strand
TAAAGCCGTTGCTGCCGCTCTGACCAGGCAGCACATGGTAGAAGCTTGGGCCAACGGAAACTTTAGCGCCAATGTCAGCATGGCCTGTAGGGGAGGCTCCCATTCGCTGAGCAGTGCCCGCACTGTGGAGAAACTGAGTCAGCACACCCTCGGTGATAATTGGCACCCGTCGGGTCGGTGTACCTTCCCCATCAAACGTCTCTACACTGATGTTTTCGGGGTGCAGCGCATCGTCAAAGACGGAGAGCAGGGGCGAGGCGACCTGAGTGCCCAGTGAATCTGCGGTAGACAGGCTGCGCTTATCCAAGACGCTCTGGGCGTTATACATGTTGGAGAACGCCCCCAGCAGGCTCAAAAAAGCTTCTGCTGAGAAGACAATGCGGTACTTGCCGGTGGCAATCTTCTGGTAGTCCAGATGGCTCAGCGTTTTTTCGGTGGCTTCCTTCAGGCAGCCCTCTAGGTCCAGGTTTTGCAGCCCTCGGTTGATGCGCATGGCTCCAGCCGAGCGAGGCTTGCGGCCCTCCTGCTCGGTTTTGCTATAGAGATAGACCGAGGCGTAGGAGCGGTTTTCGTGGCGTAGGGCTCCGGCGCTGTTGAGGTAGAAGCGATCGATGTCGCGCTGGGCTAGCCCGTTGTAGGGCACACTTGCGATCGCAGGGTGCGCCTCCAGCAATCGCTTCTCCAAATCCACCAGCCCATCGATCAGATCGGTGACTGGGGCAGGCGGCAGGTTATCTACCTGCACCTCTTTGGTCGGCGCGGTAGCCTCCGGGCTGAAGTCAGGAATGTGCTCCTTTGCGCCAAAGGCAGTTGCTTCCTGAGCAGTCTTCAACGCCAGCTCTAGCCCTGCTGGGTCAACGTCTGTGGTGCTGGTGACGCCTAGCAAGCCCTGGTCACTCCACACCCGCACAATCACGCTGGAGCGGTTAGAGGCTTTTACCTGCTTAGGCTCACCCCGATCCACCTGGACGCTAGTCTCATCCACTGAAGATCCGAAGACATCGTACTTGTGAATGCCCAGCTTCTTGGCGCTGGACTCGGCATAGGCCGCAATATCTTGAACAGTCGGCATGGGATTTTTAAATTGCTGTGCTTGATTTATCGGTGGTGAACGGCTGAGCTTAGCGGCCACCCACCGTGATCGAGTCAACTTTGATATGCGGCTGGCCCACGGTTACATAGACACTGCCGCTGATGGAGCCGCAGAAGCCAGGGGCCAGGCTCAAATCGTTGGAGCACATGGAGACCTTCTGCATAATCTCTTTGGCCTCGCCAATCAGCGTGGCCCCCTTGAGAGGCTTTGTGATTTGACCGTTTTCAATCAGGTAGGCTTCATCCACTGCGAAGTTAAACTGCCCGGTGGGACCAACGCTGCCGCCGCCCATCTTCTTGCAGTAAATGCCTTTATCTACCGAAGCAAACAGCTCATCTAGGCTGTAGTCGCCGGGGGCGATGTAGGTGTTGCGCATGCGAGAAGCCGCTGCATAGGTATAGCTCTGGCGGCGACCGCTGCCAGTGCGTGGGTGCCCTGTACGCACAGAGCCAGCTCGATCCGACAGGAAGTTCTTGAGAATGCCGTTTTCAATCAGCAGGGTGCGCTGAGCAGGCATGCCCTCATCGTCCATATCGATGGTGCCAAACTCATCCTCAGACAGCCCTTCATCCCAGGCCGTGAGGCTTTCGTGGGCAATCTTCTCGCCCTTTTTGTCGATAAAGGGCGTAGTGCCCCGCTCAATCTGAGTGGTCTCCAGCAGGTGACCGCAGGCCTCATGGAAAATCACGCCACCGAAGTGGTTGGCCATGATGATCGGGTAAGACCCCGACTCTACGTAGTCGGCGTAGAGCATTTTGCCTGCCGATTCTGCGATCTTGGCGGCAGCATCCTCATAGTTCCAGGTTCTCAGAAAGGCCGGATCGCTGGTGTTGCCGTCGCGCTGGTTGATAGAGGCGCGGTGCTCACCATCGGCACAGAGCAGGTTAAAGCCTACCGACTGGGTGAGGCGAATGTCGCGGGCAAAGGTGCCGTCACTCGATGCAACCAGCACTTCCTGCCAGTCTCTAAAGTAGGCAGCGCGGCGCGCCTGAACGTGGGAAGCTTTTTGAGCCAGGGCTCCATTGGCGGCTAGCAGCACGTCGCCCATCTCCTGCATGGAGCTAGAAGCGGCCAGCCAAGCCTCTTTGCCTCGTACAGTGGCGTAGTCGCGCAGCAGCTCCAGGTTAATTTCAGGAATGTGGGACGTGGGGCCGGGCAAGGACAGCCCCATGATCGACAGCCCTTTTTCTAGAGCTGCTTTTAAGCCATTAAAAGAAAGATCGTTGGTGCTGACGTAGCAGTCGGCCTTGCCGCGAAAGACGCGCACCCCTGCCCCCGTCATCAGGCGGGGAGAAATGCTGGTAATCGCGTCATCTTCGGCGAGGCAGCTGATGTAGCTGTTGCGCTCTAAAAAGAACTCAACGAAATCAGCACCGGCTGCCCGACCGAGCCCTAATAGTGTGGAGAGAGGGGCTTTCCAGGAGGCGTCGAACCGTTCACGGGTAGCGCTGTAGTGCAGGTTGGGAATTTCTTGAGTGCGAAGCAGGTTTAGAGGCGAGGTTGCAACCGTCATGCCAAGTATTACGCCAGTAGAGGTATCGCAATTGATGCCTCTCTAGTCTAACAAAAGGCTTTGAGGCGCGGTGGATCAGGGTAAAGCCTACACTGGCAGCTAATCTGCCTATTCTGGCCTGCTGGCTTTGGCTCCGTCTGCTGTGAAGATTGTGGAATTTTTCATTCTTCAAATGTAGCTATATCAAAATTGAGGGCACAGCCCTGTCAGAACTGAGGGAAGATCATGCAGGAATTTGAACCTACCCAGCCTTCTGCGGCTAAAGGTAACAGCACCTGGAAGTGGGTTGCGATCGGCTGCGGCGGCTGTCTGGGGCTTTCGGTTTTGTCGGTCATTGCTTTAACGGTTCTCTTTAACCGGGCGCTGAACTTTTCGATCGATCCCGAAAACGTAGAGCAGCAGGCTCAGGGGGTCTTTGACTATGAGATTCCGGGAGAGTCTAGAGGGCTGCTCAACATGAATATTATGGGGGTTGAGGTGGCACAGATAGCCGATACGCAGGAGCCTCCGAGCGTGCTGCTCACGGTGGGTAGGCTGCCCAGCTATTTGCAGGATGAACCTTCTCAAACATCCATGCTGGATTCTTTTCAGGAGAGCATGGCCCAGGATGGGGAATACACGATGCAAACCCAGCGCACCGAAAACCTGCCTCTCTGCGGCCAAACAGTTCCTGTGCGAATTGAAGAAGGCACCTTCCAAAGCTCTGGTCAGGTGTTAGACGCCGTGAGTTACCTGGCAGTCGTAGACCATGCCGGAACTAACCGTTTTGCCTGGATCTTGACCAACGGTGAACAGGCAGACGCAAATGCCAAATCGGTGTTTGACTCGTTGGTTTGTAAGTAAAACTTCCCTCCTTCTGCCCTCCGTCTCCTGCCTTAAGCAGAAAACTTCCACATCACCGGGTCTTGATCTAGCTGCTCAGTGACACTGCGGCTAATGGTATCCATCGCGGCCAGGTCTTCTTTGGAGAGTTTAATTTCAGCGGCCAGAGCGTTTTCTTGGGCTTGTTCTGGGTTGCGGGCTCCGACGATCGCACAGGTTTGAGGCTGGGCGATGAGCCAGGCTAAGGCCAAGTTGCCCAAGGTGGTCTGGTATTTCTCGGCCAGGGGACGAAGCTGGTCTAGTGCTGCTTGGGCTTTTTGGTACAGCTCTCCCTGAAAGAGCCTGTTTTTGCTGCGGATGTCGTCTTTGGGGAAGACGTGGTTGGGGCCAAACTTGCCGGTTAATAGACCCTGGGCCAGAGAGGAGTAGGCCAAAACTGTGATGTTGTTTTCGACGCAGAAGGGCAGCGTTTCCTGCTCCAGCTGTCGCCAGAACAGGGAGTAAGGGGGCTGCAGGCTGTCGATGGGGCCGTACTGCATCGCTTCTTGGAGTTGCGATCGCGAAAAATTTGACACCCCAATCGCCCGAATCTTGCCCTGATCCTTGAGCTGGGTGAGCGCGCCCATCGTTTCTTCCAGGGGGACAATTTCGCTGTTAAAAGAGCCTGCGGGCCAGTGGATTTGGTAGAGATCGATGTAGTCGGTCTGAAGCCGCTTGAGGGAGTTTTCGCAGGCGCTGATCACCTGGTCGGCCTTGAGGTGGGTGGGAAAAACTTTGGTGGCAAGGATGATGCGATCGCGCACCCCGGCCAGCGCCTTGCCAACCAGCTCCTCAGAATAGCCCTCTCCGTAAATCTCAGCCGTATCAAAGGTGGTAACGCCCGCCTCAAGCGCAGCCTGCATCGCCTGAATCACCGGCTCATCTTCAATGCCGACCCAGCCTCGC
>JACVRP010000045.1 GCA_014534385.1 Cyanobacteria bacterium Co-bin13 | reverse complement strand
TACTTTGTCACCGCTGAGGCCGCCTTTCACGCCCAGCCACCGCCTACGGAGGTCAAGAGCACTGTGGGGGCGGGTGATGCGATGGTGGCAGGCACCGTGACGGGCCTGGTGCAGGGAGCTGACTGGGCCGACTGCGCTCGGCTGGGCACCGCCTTTTCCCTCGGCACCCTGGGCCTACTGGGGCCACACCTGCCCGAGGTTGAAGCGGTGAAGGGGCTGTGCGATCGCATCACCCTGCGCCCTCTCGCCCTGCCCAACCTTGCTCTTAAGGAATGACCTACGCGCTTAAAAATGACTTAGGAAACTACCGATGACCAAACTCGTTGCCATTACCGCCAGTGCCGCCAGCAGCGCCCATACCCAAATGGCGGCTGAGGCGCTGCAAAAAACCGCTCAGGCCCTGGGCCACGACCTCAAAACCGAAATTCAGGACGCCAACGGCAGCTCTACCCACCTTTCCCAGAGCGACATTGATGAGGCTGAGGTGGTGATTGTGGGGGCCGACCGCTTTTTGGAGCGCGATCGCTTCTCCGGCAAGCCCACTTACGCCGTTTCCACCAGCGAAGCCATTCGCAACAGCGAGCTGGTGATCCGCAATGCGGTGGCCCTGCTCGATGGACTGCCCAGCCAGCCCAGCCCGGCAGCTCGCCCCGCCAATGGAAGAGCTCAGACAGGCTCTGTGCTCCATGCCCAGCCTGCTGCTGACTCGCCCCAAATCACCGACGACCAGCAGATCACCCCCACCTCCAAGTTCCTGGTGGGCATTACCTCTTGCCCCACCGGCATTGCCCACACCTTCATGGCGGCTGAGGCGCTGAAGCAGGGTGCTGCCCGGTTGGGGCACGACATCAAGGTAGAGACTCAGGGCTCAGTCGGGGCTAAAAACCAGCTCACCGATGACGAAATCGCCCGCGCCGATGCGGTCGTCATCGCCGCCGATACCCACGTCGATCTGTCGCGCTTTAGCGGCAAGCCGGTTTACCAAACCTCCACCAAGCAGGCCATCCACGACTCCAGTGCAGTTGTCGAAACGGCGCTGGCCACCCCGGCCCCTGGTGCTGCCGACGGCAATGGTCGAGGCAGCGCGACCTACCTAGAGTCGGTAGAGCGAGCTAAATCAGAGCGATCGCAACAGCGCTCTGGCCCCTACAAGCACCTGCTGACCGGCGTCTCCTACATGCTGCCCGTAATTGTGGCCGGCGGTCTGATCATTGCCCTCTCCTTTGTTTTTGGTCTGAACCCAGAGGAGGGCACCTTTGGCGCTGCCCTGATGGAGATCGGCGGAAACTCAGCCTTCGCCCTGATCGTGCCGGTGCTTTCAGGCTTTATCGCCTACTCCATTGCGGATCGACCTGGCCTCGCCCCCGGCCTGATCGGCGGTATGCTGGCCGCTAATCTGGATATGGGTTTCCTCGGCGGCATCCTGTCCGGCTTTTTGGCAGGCTATGTGGCCAAGTTCATTCGCGACAAAGTGAACCTGCCCGCCAACTTTGAGGGCCTAAAGCCTGTCCTGGTCATTCCTTTGCTGGCCACGCTGATTGTGGGTCTGCTGCTGTTCTACGTCTTTGGTGCCCCGATTCGCATCATCATGGAGAGCCTGACCGGCTTCTTGCAGGGGCTGAGCGGCACCAACGCCGTGCTGCTGGGCCTGATTTTGGGCGCGATGATGGCGGTGGATATGGGCGGCCCGATCAACAAGGTGGCCTATACCTTTGCCGTAGGTCTGCTCACCACCGACCTGTTTGGCCCGATGGCTGCGGTCATGGCCGCTGGCATGACGCCGCCCCTAGGTCTGGCCCTGGCGACCTTTGTCAGCAAGGGACGCTTTAATCAGGCTGAACAGGAAGCAGGTAGAGTTGCCTCGGTGCTGGGCATCTCGTTTATTACGGAAGGGGCCATTCCCTTTGCTGCCAACGACCCAATTCGAGTGCTGCCTGCCTGCATTCTCGGTTCAGCGGTAGCAGGCGGTCTGTCCATGCTGTTTGGCTGCACGCTGCGGGCTCCCCACGGCGGCATCTTCGTGCTAGCAATTCCCAACGCGGTGGGCAATGCGGGCATGTACATTGTTGCGATCGCAGTGGGCACATTAATCACGACGCTGGCAATCCTTCAGCTCAAGCGTCGCCCCACGACCGAGCGAGCCGCTGCCGAAGCTTAAAGACGCTGCAACCTGCCTAGTGACGGCAAAGTCTTCCTAATAACAATCAAAGCCTCTTTCAATTGAAAGAGGCTTTTCTATTGATTTTTATAGAGGATAAAAATATAAATTTCTTACCTAGGAAATTGTCGTCTATTGAAAGGAGGAAAGGTGGATCCTATGGAACCCCAATCACCATTCAACTCTATTAAGCGAACCCTAGTCGTTGCAGGCGGTGCTGTCTTTGCCCTGGCCGCTTGGGTCGCCACAGCCGAGGCTCAAGTCTCTGTTTTTGAAGATCCCTTAGACACCCGCCCTGGAGCGCCAGGAGCCGTCATTCCGGCCCCGGATATCATTCCGGCTCCAGAAGATTTGCGAGCGCCCAATGCCGTTGTTCAGGCTCCCAGCCAGTCGCTGACCATCACGCTGGTTAATAACACTCCGGAAGAGATTATCTACCGGGTCGTTGATCATACTCAGGAGCGGTATTTAGCGGGTAATGAATCAGTCGATCTAGCTGATATTCCAATTCCGGCGTCCCTGACTTTTTACACCACGGATGGCCGACTGCTCACTGCTGACATAGTTACAGCTGCCGATGCAGACGATCAGGTGCAGCTAGAAATTTCAGGCACTACCCTGCTGACTGAAAATCAAAGTTCAATGATTGTTCAAGACAACGGCTACATCTTTCTGCAGTAGATTCCCAATAGTTCAGTCTGTGCTCCATCGAGATGCAAGTTTTGCGTCTCGATGGCTTTATCAGGAGATAGCTTTTTATTAAAAGATTATTTCTATGGATATGGCTCAACAAATTTTGCGCTCTGCCTAGCCACTCAGCCAAGGGCCAATGAGGTCTAACTGTGTTGGACGATCGCAAGAAATGAATAGACAACCATGAATACTTTCTCCAGAATTGTCTGAAAGCACAGTGAAGGGAACAAAAGCATGAGCTTTGGGCTGGAAGGAGGTTCTCAGTGCTAAAAATCCCGCCACCTTTGATGCAACTGTCGCAGATGAGATACGCGTCTCTGCGTCTAATTGAGCCTGAAGCTTGAGAAGAGGCCGGCAGTATAGCGTTTCGGCGGTGAGAGCGTGCCACGTATGCAATTAAAATAGCGGATAGATGGCGCTTGAGATAACGTCTTGCCAGTGTATCTATCCTTTCTGAGGGAGCCGCATGATCGAGGACTCAAACCAAACTCCCGAAACAACAGCTCAGACTGTGGTTGACCCTACCGCCTACAGGTTTCGCCTTCAGGATATTTTCCTGGGAGCACAGATGCTCTTTGTCGCGTTTGGGGCTTTGGTACTAGTACCGATCTTGACGGGGTTAGACCCTAACGTGGCTCTTCTCACAGCAGGGCTAGGCACGCTGGTTTTCCAGCTGATTACGGGCGGCAAGGTGCCTGTATTTTTGGCCTCTTCCTTTGCTTTCATTGCCCCAATTCAGATCGGCGTTGAGCAATATGGTCTGGCAGAAACCCTTTCGGGGCTGGCGGCGGCAGGCGCATTTTACCTAGTGCTGAGCCTGCTAATCTTTTGGCGCGGCCCCGGATTTTTGACTCGGCTGCTGCCGCCGATTGTCACTGGCCCAGTGATTATGGTGATCGGCCTGTCGCTGGCTCCGGTGGCAGTTGGCATGGCCTCGGATGCGGGAGAAACCTATGGAGAGGGGGCAGCGCTGGGAGTGGCGGCAGCGGCGCTGCTGGCCACCATGCTAACGGCCCTGTTAGCGCGGGGATGGCTGCGGCTGGTGCCGATTTTGGTGGGGATTGCAGTGGGCTATCTGGTGGCGCTGCCCCTGGGAATGGTCAGCTTTGCCCCTGTTGCAGAAGCACCCTGGTTTGCTCTACCCAACTTTACGGTGCCGGTGTTTCACCTGCCTTCAATCTTGTTTATTTTGCCGGTTGCGATCGCACCCGCCATCGAGCATTTCGGAGACATCATCGCCGTCAGCGCTGTTGCTAAAAAAGACTACCTGAGAGACCCCGGCGTCCACCGCACCCTGCTAGGGGACGGTCTGGCAACAACCTTGGCGGCTCTGATGGGCGGCCCGCCCAACACCACTTACTCTGAGGTGACCGGGGCCGTAGCGCTGACCAAAACCTTCAATGCAGGGATTATGACCTGGGCGGCGATTGTTGCGATCGCGCTGGCCTTCATTGGTAAGCTCGGTGCTCTCCTGCGCACTATTCCAGCCCCGGCAATGGGCGGCATTTTGGTGATTCTCTTCGGCACGATTGTAGTGATTGGCATTAACAGCCTGGTGCAGGCTGGGCAGGATTTGACCCAGCCCCGCAACTTGGTAATTGTGGCCATCATTCTGATTTTTGGGGTGGGCGGCCTGTCGCTCGAAGCAGGCGCGTTTGCCCTAGAAGGCATTGGCCTATGCGGCTTGGTGGGCGTTTTGCTCAACCTGCTGCTGCCGCAGCCAACCGAAGAAGAGGCAGGACTAGAACCATAGCATTTCAAAAGCCGCTACATGAGCAACCCAGCAGCCATTTCTGTCCGGGCCTGGAAACTGGAAGACGTTTTGCTAGAGCACTACACCTACACCTCAGGGGCAGTCAAACCTCTGCCCAAGCACGTCCATGAAGACTATCAGTTTGGTCTGAGCTTTGACTGCCAGGGCGAATACGCCTATCGAGGAGCTACTCACGCAATTCCCCCCGGCAGTTTAAGCGCTATTCACTCAGGCGAAGTTCATGCTTCTAGCGATCGCACCTACCTGCCAACCCCCGTCAGTTTCTGGATGATGCACGTTCATCCGGCCGTGCTGCATCAGTTCACCCTCGAAATAGCTGAAAGGCCGCACAGCCTGCCATTCTTTGCCAGTACCTTCATTACAGATCCAGCCCTCAATCGGCTGTTTCTGGCTCTACAGCATACGGCGCAGCAGCCTACTGCCCAGCTGGAGCAGGAAACGGCTCTCCAGCAATTCTTCTCCTACCTAATTGCCAGGCACGCCGCCAATCGTCCCGCTGCGCGTCTCCTCAAACCAGCCCCCGATGCAGTGGAGCGAGCCCGCGAGTACCTGCATTCTCAGTACGCCCAAGACATTTCCTTAGGAGAGTTGGCGGCAGTTGCGAGCCTGAGCCAGTTTCATTTTTGCCGTGTTTTTCGTCAGGCCGTTGGACTCTCTCCCGGCGTCTATCAAACCCAACTGCGAATTGCTCAGGCCAAACGGCTGCTGGTAAAAGGTTTGCCCGCCTCAGAAGTAGCCGCAGCCACAGGGTTTTACGATCAGAGTCACCTGAGCTGGCACTTCAAGCGTCTGGTAGGCGTCACCCCCGGCCGCTATACCCAAAAGAGCGCAAGAATTTCCTAGATTCACCAAAGGCTCTGGTCCTATTCTGGTTTACCAGCTCTTGCGCTAGGAAGGCCACCGTAATCTCATGCCAGAAATTAGTCGCCGCCAAATGCTTACCGCTGGAACAGCAGGCATCGCAGGGTTTGCAGCTGCAGCCCAAGCAACCCCAGCTAGGTCTCAAACCTCCCCTGCCCCTCAGGTCAGAGCCAGCTCCAACGGACGGTTTGCCGACAAAGTTGTGCTGATTACAGGAGGCACTTCAGGCATCGGTGAAGTGACCGCGAGGGCATTTGCCGCTGAGGGCGCGACGGTTCATTTCTGCGGTCGGCGAGAAGCCCTGGGAGAGCAGATCGCCCAAAGTATCCGCGCTACAGGAGGCCGGGCCACTTATCAAAGAGCCGACGTCCGTCTTGAGAACGATGTAAAAGCGTTTGTAGACGGCTGCTTAGAGCGCTATGGGCAGATCGATATCGCCTTTAACAATGCAGGTATTTTCGTCCCCACCTCGGCAACGGTTGCCGACACCGATGTAACTGCCTGGAATGATGTGATGACGACAAACGCAACCGGGGTTTTCTACTCTATGAAGTATGAACTTCCACCCATGGTGCGTCAGCAAAGCGGCGTCATTATCAACAATGCCTCGGTGTCTGGGCATGTTGCTTTTAGCACTATTTCCCCCTACACTGCCAGCAAACACGCCATCATTGGGCTAACCAAAGTTGCCGCCGTAGAGTACTCAGCTCAAAATATTCGAGTTAACTCCATTTCTCCCGGTGCAGTCGATACGCCTCAGCTAGCCCAGGGCCTTAAAATTTTTGGGGCAACGCCAGAGCAGGCCGCGCAAGGCTATCCGATTAAGCGAATTGTGGCCCCTCAAGAAATCGCTAGCGTCGTCATGTGGTTGAGCGAATCTAGTGCCTGCATCACAGGCACCGATATTGATGTAACAGGGGGCTATCTGACGCAATGAGTTTGCTTACTACGGCTTGTCAATCGTCACATGTGAATGGCCCTGCCCATTAGCAACATTCGCTAACCAGGATGTTTCTGCTAAAGCTCCTGACAAACAACTCAGAACCAGTAGCCCGTAATCCGTAACCAACACAAAGGAGTCAACTGTATGCCGCTCGATACGTATTACACACTAGGGCGCTCCGGCCTCAGAGTCAGTCAGCTAGCGCTAGGGGCGATGACCTTTGGCACCGAATGGGGCTGGGGCTCTGACGTCGACACGGCGCAGCAGCTTTTTAATACCTACGTCGATGCTGGGGGCAACTTCGTTGATACGGCAGACCTCTATACCAACGGCACCAGCGAGTCTTGGGTAGGTAAGTTTGTGGCAGAGCGGGGGCTGCGCGATCGCATTGTCATCGCCACCAAGTTCACCTACAACGCCGAACCCGGCAACCCTAACGCTGGCGGCAACGGCCGTAAAAACATTCTGCGGGCCGTCGAAGGGTCGCTAAAACGGCTGGGTACAGACTACATCGATCTCTACATCCTACACACCTGGGACCAGATCACCCCCGTTGAAGAAGTCATGCGTACCTTCGACGATTTGGTTCGTTCCGGCAAAGTGCGCCACATCGGCTTCAGCGATACCCCCGCCTGGTACGCAGCCCGAGCCCAAACCCTGGCTGAGTGGCGCGGCTACGAACCCTTGAGCACCCTGCAGATGGAATATTCCCTAGTCGAGCGAAACATCGAACGCGAGTTTGTTTCCCTCGGCCTGGAGCTGGGCTTGGGCGTCATGGTGTGGAGCCCCCTAGCCAGCGGCCTGCTGAGCGGCAAGTATAGGCCGAGTCAGGGAGAATTTACCGGCGATGGGCGACTAGAAACCCTCAAAGGCAGCGCCAATCCAGCCTTCCAAAAGTTTAGTGATAAGAACTGGCAGATTATAGCCGAGCTAGAAAAAGTGGCGCAGGAGCTGGGCCGCAGCATGGCCCAAGTCGCCGTCAACTGGACCGTCAACCGCCCGGGCATTGCCTCAGTCATCGTTGGCGCAACCAAGCTGTCGCAGCTAGCAGACAACCTCCAAGCCCTGGATTTTGAGATTCCTGCAGAACTAAGCGATCGTTTAGGAGCCATCAGTCGCCCCGAGCCCCAGGTCCCCTACAGCTTCTTCGGCCCGGAGATTCAGAACATGATCCACGGTGGTAAGCCCGTTGGAGCGAAGCCTGCGGGGTATTTTGCCAATACCGTGATTCAGCCCGTGGGGTAGGAGGGCGGATGGGTAGGAGGGTGGATGAGGGGGAGCTAGGGAGAGGGGGAGTTGGGGAGAGGGGAAGCCGGGAAGGAGGGTGGATGGGTGGATAAGGGGGATTTGGGGTGAGGAGTGCATAGCAATTTTGATCGCCCTACTACCCCATTACTCGCCCTACTACCCCATTACTCATCGTCCCGTACCCAAATCAATACCCTCCATCCCTCCACTCATCCACCCCTCACCCATCCACCCATCCACCCCTCTACCCTCACCCAAGCTCTATCCCCAGCGGGAAACACCTTCAGCAGCAGGAGAGAGGCCGATCTAGGTTTTACTTGGTTAGCTAGGGAATAGTCTTCTCAACTGATTTCGATGCAAAACACAACCGCTACCCACGACCATGCACACCGGGAGAGAGAACGGATTCGGCGGCGGGATCTCTTCAATAGTTTGATGATTGGTGCTGTGCTAGGTGCACTTATCGTCGGGGCACCGGCCGGCTGGTTTGCTCACCGGGCCTACGCTCAACAGCGGATGGCGCAGGTGTTGCTGTGTCGTCAGCAAAATTTTGGTCTTCCCGAAGCTCAGCTGCAGTCTCGTTGCGGAAACCCGCTTTAACTCGCCTTATTATGAAATTTAGCTGGCTGCGCAGCCGTCGGTTTTGGCTGCTGGTGCTGGTAGGTGTCTTGGTTGCTGTGATTGGCAGCCAACTCCCTCTAGCTGAGTGGTTTGTTGCAGTCAATAGCGGGCTGGCAAGACTGGGGTCGTTAGCGCTGCCTGCTTTTGTTCTGGCATATTTGATTGCGACGGTTCTGGGCCTACCCAACGTGCTGCTGATTTTGGTGGCGGGGTCGCTTTTTGGGCTGGTGCAGGGGGCGATCGCAGCGTCGATTGCCGATACGCTGGGTGCGATCGCATGTTTCTTTATTGGCCGCACCGTGGCCCGTAAGCGCATCAAGCGCTGGATGGATAAGCATCCCAGATTTGCCCAGATCGACCAGGCAGTCGAGCGCAAGGGTTGGAAAATTCTGCTGCTGACTCGCCTCTCGCCCCTGGTACCCTCAAGCGTTTTGAACTACGGCTTTAGCTGCACCAAGGTGGGCTTCTGGCAGTATGCCTTTTTCTCCTGGATCGGCATGATCCCTGTGATCCTGCTCTACGCCTATCTAGGCTCCTTTGGCACCTACTTGCTCAATGGCGAAATCACGGTGGAAAAGGTCGCAATCCAGGTGGTGGGTCTAGTGTTAGCGCTGGGGGCAGCGCTGTATGTCACCCGCCTAACCCGCCGAGCCATCATTCCTCAATGCCCCGAGTGTCCGGCGGAGGAACCGACTAAAGCGGCCAAGGTCAAGAGGCCTTAAATTCTACAAGGGCTTGCGAGGTGGGCTGTGCTTGACGCCATTTCAGGCAGTATTGCCTACTTATTGTTCATACCGATAACGCCACTGAGCAGCATCCACAGGCCGCCCGCCAAAATTGACAGCGCCACTCCACCCAGCAACCAATCCATCCAGGGGGCTGTTTCCATTAATTCCATCCTGTCTAACCGCTGCTTCCCACTCTAACTGCTAGCGGTTGAATAAAATGCCCGCTCTAGCCAACGGTGCCGGTGCGATCGCTCTCCATTGGCGCGACCTTAACCCCCGGTGGCTCAATGCGAGGGGGCTCTAAACGCTGCGGCTGACGGCTGAAAGGAAGGGTATTTGGGGCAATCAGCCGGGCTTCGACCTGGCTAACCTCCTCATAGGTTAGCCCTAGCGTCTGCTGCTGGTGTCGGAGCCAGCGGCGCATTGATTTTCTAGGGGGGTTTTCTAGCTGAATAGCCTCGGCAAAAATTTTCTCATAGTGCTGCAGTCGCTCCTGCCGCTCCCTGTAAGGACGCAGCACATCGGCTTCAATGGCCTGCCCCACATCCCCAGGAATACCCAGGTTTTGCTGCAAAAAAATGAGAATCTGGCGGCCCTGCTCAGAAATATTGCCTTGGCCTTGAGTGGCGTAGTCTTCCACGCTGCGCCGATACTCCTGCTCAGGCTTAAACTGAGGCAGCTGAAATAGCTGCACGTCAGCACTTCGGCCCGGCGCATAGAGCGCTGCCTGCACTGGAGACTTGAGCTGATCCAGGCTCTGCTCAACATACTGGTGTAGGTCAGCAATAGAAACAAAGCCATCAGCGCCCAGATCTGCCAGCCCACTATCAACCCCTTCGATCAAACAGTGGGTATAGTCAGAGAGCCCGGCGGCGGTGCGCGACCAGCCCGAGTTGAAACCGTTTTGAGCCATCAGCACCGCCCGGTACTCTCCAGCCAGCTGAGCCACCAGCCGATTGGTGTGCCCGCTGCCGAGCGCTTCTGATACATCGGCCCCAACCACCGCCCAGCGGGCATCGAAAATTGTAATTTGTTGGCGGCAGTGGCTCGCGCTCAACATACCCCGCAGCAAATCTCCCGAAACCGCCGTCGCCATCGGATTGAGGGGGTGGGTGTCGTACCCGGTCAAGTAAAGCCCACCCGTTGGCAGATCAATCAGACCCAAGCCACAGAAATAGAACAGCCGCAGATCATTGGGGCGGCAGTGAGAGCTCAGCCGTTCGATCGCCTGCCGGATCTGCTGAGCATCCGGATTGATCAGGGTTTCGACTGCATCCTCTGGAAACTGGCCAATATCAGAGTGCAAAACCTGCTTCAGCGCCTTCAGGTTTTGCAGCGCCGGGGATACAGATTCGTCGTCCATGTAGCTGTAAACGTTGAGCCCGACCAGCAGTGCCTTTCTGCCCATGATTGCTGCCCCCTATTGCAAAGATCGTTTGAACCGACACTTCGGTCATTACATAAGGCTTTCGCACAAAGAATTTATGGTTCAGGATTTTTGGTCCAGGTTTGTAAGAATTTTGCTGAATCGGTTGACCAAAAGTGAAGTTAAGGCAGAAGGAAAAGGCACCCCGTACACAAACCACACAAAATCCCCCTCACAGCCTCCCCATCCCTGAAACCCTATCCCCTTCACCCTCTAGCTATCCACCCTCCCACCCCTTTACCCCTCCGCCCCCTGCCAAAGTCCTGCGATACCCTGGGAGTAGCCCCGCTTTAAGCGTCTTTATGCTGGATCTTCCGCGCTTCTATCAGGCCTGCAATCCCAGTCGCCCTCTGGCGGTTTCTAACCCGGAGGATCAGCGCTACTTCATCAACTTCTCAGAGGTGCGGGGGGGCGATATTGTGCAAGAGTTGGGTCGCTCTATTGCTTTGCTTTACCCCAACCAGGCGACGGCTCAGCTGTTTACAGGGCACGTGGGCAGCGGTAAGTCTACTGAGTTGCTGCGGCTCAAGGCCAACCTGGAAAGTCAGGGATTTCATGTGGTCTATTTCCAGTCGGATCAGGATCTGGAGATGGGCAACGTGGAGGTGACTAACGTGCTGATGGCAATTACTCGGCGGGTGAGTGAGAGCCTGGAGGGCATCGGCATTCGGCTGCGGCCCAGGTACTTTGAGCGGCTGCTGGAGGACTTGTCGCAGCTGTTTCAAACGCCTGTGAACTTAACCGAGGTGAGTTTTTCGGTGGGCATGGCTTCGGTAACGGCTGAGGCCCGCGCTAGCAACGAGCGGCTGAGCCAGCTGCAGCAGTACCTGGAGCCGCGCACCCGCAGCATTATTGAAGCAATTAACGATCAGCTGCTGAAGCCTGCGATCGCAAGCCTGCCCCAGCAGGGCAAGCGGGGTCTGGTGGTAATTGTCGATAACCTCGACCGCATGGACACGGTGCAAAAGGTGGGCAACCGGCTACAGTCGGAGTACCTGTTTGTGGGGCGGGGCGAGCAGCTTAAGGGGCTGGCCTGCCACGTGGTCTACACCATTCCCCTGGAGCTGGTGTTTTCGGACGAGCTGCCCCCCTTGATTAACCGCTTTGGCGATCGGCCCAAAGTGCTGCCGATGGTGCCGGTGCAGACCCGCGACGGTCAGCCCTACGAGCCGGGGCTAGTGCTGCTGCGGCAGATGGCGCTGGCCCGCGCCTTTCCAGAGTTTTCAGCGGAGCAGCGGCTAGCCCACATCAGGGAAGTGTTTGAAGATGAGGCCACGCTAGATCGGCTCTGCTACATTAGCGGCGGCCACATGCGTAACCTGATGCGGCTGATGTACGGCTGCCTGCTCAAGCAAGACCCGCCCTTCTCACGCGCCACGCTAGAGGCCGTCATCCGCAACGAGCGAGACGACCTGGCCAGCCTGATCGACGACCACGAATGGAAAATGCTGATGGATGCGGTTGATCGAGGTCGGGTCAACACCAGCGACGACTACAACAAGCTGCTGCGAAGCCTCTACCTGCTGGAATACCGCGCTCCAGACGAACGCTGGTTTGGCATTAACCCGGTGCTGACCGAAACAGAAGCTTATCAACGGCTGCGACCCCAGGTTGACCCATGATTACCCAACTCCCCCTGCCCGATCTGCTGTCTTATAACCAGGAGGCGCTGCGGGATCTAGAGCGTGCGATCGCACTCCAATCCAACCGCTTTACTCTGATTTTGGCCCGCTGCAACTATCAGCGGCTGCAGAGCGCCCTGCTCGATCACCTGCTCAAGATTTACCCTAACCTGCAGGTACTGGCCCTGTCCCAGCGCCTGCCCAGCCTGCTAGAAGCCATTCAAATTCACCTCAGACTCAATCCCTCCGGGGCTCCTGCACCTACCGCCCTGATGGTGATCGACCTCGATACCGTCGAGAACCTAGAAGCCATCTTAAAAGCAGCCAACCTGGCCCGCGACAGCTTCCGCGATCAGCTCTCCCTGCCGCTGGTGCTTTGGATCGACGACTACGTACTCTCCCGAATGAGTCAGCTGGCCCAGGATCTCAAAAACCTCGGCCCGCCCGTCATTCGCTTTGAGATGCCCCCCGATGAGCTGACGGCCGGGCTGCACCGAGAAGCCGACGAGCTATTTGCCCGCTTTCTCAAAGGCATTCCCGACGCCATACCGGCCAACCCCCTGATCGACCTCTCAGGCACCAACCGCCTCGGCAACGAACTCACCTACGCCCTGCGCGATCTCGAAACCCAGGGCAGCACCCTCAGCGCCGACCTCGACGCCAGCCTACTCTTCGCCCAAGGTCGCCAGGCCCACAGCCGCCTAGAAATGGACGAAGCCAAAGCCTGCTACGAAGAAAGCCTAGCCTACTGGAAACAGCAGGTAGAAGCCCCCCCAAACCTCTCCACCCCTCCACTCCTCCACCCTTCCACCCCTCCACCCCCCTCCCTCACCCCCCTCCACAAACAGGCCACCCTTCTCCTCCACCTCGGCTTCTGGTGGCGCAGCCTGGCCGTCCTGCAGCGCTCCACCTACCAGTCTTCGCTGCGATCGGCCCGCCGCTACTTTGAGGCAGGGCTGGCTTGCTTCCGCCAAACCGGGCAGCTAGAGCTGGTAGCCCGCTTTATTCCCTCCCTGGCCGAAGTGCTGCAAAAGCAGCAGGACTGGAACGCCCTTGAAGCTGTGGCTCAAGAATCCCTCACGCTGCACCAGCAGACAGGCGACTGGGTGCGGCAGGCCCGCGACCACGGTTTTTTGGCCGAAGTTGCGCTCAACCGACAGGCCTGGCAAACAGCCCAAGCAGAAGCATTACGAGCCCTGGATCTGCTGGAGCAAACCGAGCAGCGCCTCCAGGCTAGCCCCGACAACCCAGCCCTGAGCGAGGCACTGCAGATTGCCAAGCGCTTTCAGCGGGGCTGGTACCGATTTCTACTGGGAGAAGCCCAGATGGAGCTAGACCAACCCCAAAATGCGATCGCGCTCCTCGATCAGGCCCGTCAAGAAGTTGATGCCGATGCCGACCTGATTCTCTATCTGCAGATCCTAGAGGAGCTGATTCACCACCACTACGACCTAGGCGACTACCGCCGCGCCTTTGAAGTCAAGCTCGAACGTCGTCGAGTTGAGTACCGCCACAACTTCAGGGCCTTCATTGGGGCCGGAGCCCTGCAGCCCCACCAGCGATCGCAGCCCCCCCGGCACCAGGGCAATGCCGCCGCTGTTTCCGCCGAAATTGCCGCCTCAGGCCGCCAGCAAGATGTCGAAAAGCTGCTCAACCGCCTGCAAGAAGCCCGCTACCAGATCATCGTCATTCACGGACCTTCCGGGGTAGGCAAAAGCTCCATTCTCAACGCCGGGCTAATTCCAGCCCTACGCCCGCTAACGCCCCAAGGCCGCACCACCATCCCCATCCTGGTACAGACCTACGGCAATTGGGAGCAGAGCATTGCCGCCGATCTGCGCCTGGCCCTGCCCGAGGTAGACGCCCTCAAGGTACGCAGCACACTGCCGCCGGAGAAAAGCCAGAAAACGTCCTTTACAGATTACGACACCCTTTTTTCTACGCTCAAAGCAGCCACCGACAACAACTACTTCGTGCCGCTGATTTTTGACCAGTTTGAAGACTTCTTCTTTGAGCGTGATGGGTTAGC
>JACVRP010000141.1 GCA_014534385.1 Cyanobacteria bacterium Co-bin13 | reverse complement strand
GCGTCTAGCTCGTCGATAAAGACAATGCAGGGGGCCTGCTTTTTAGCCTGCTCAAAGAGATCGCGAACGCGAGAAGATCCAACCCCAACAAACAGCTCCACAAATTCGGAACCGGAAATGCTAAAGAAAGCGACTCCGGCTTCCCCGGCGACAGCTTTGGCCAGCAGGGTTTTACCCGTTCCAGGCGGGCCAACGAGCAAGACCCCTTTGGGAATTTTGGCCCCTAGCTCAGTAAAGCGCTTGGGCGTCTTCAAAAAGTCTACGATTTCAACTAGCTCAGTTTTAGCTTCTTCTACTCCAGCCACATCGTTAAAGGTGATTTTGGCTGACTCGCCTTCAACGTAAACTTTGGCCCGGCTCTTGCCAATCGACAGAGCCCCTGCTGGCCCCCCGCCCGCACTGCGGGCAATGAAGAAGCGCCAGATCGCAACAAAGATCAAAGGCGGGATTACCCAGCTCAACAGGCTGCCAAACCACCGATTTCTGGGAGGGGAGACGGCTGCAAACTCAACGCCATTATCTTCCAGTAGGTGTGGCAAACTTAAGTCAAAGATGGGAGTGGTGGCATAGACCTCTCCCGGCTCGCCGTTCTCATCTTTGAGCTGGTAGCGAATTTCCTCCTGACCGACCGATGCTCTCATCACCTCGTGCTCCTGGACGTGGTGAATAAACATGCTGTAGGGTTCGCGAGGCATGGATGGCCCCAAGAACCCAGGCAGGAAAATATTCAGTAGCAAAAGTCCGCTGGCAACCAGAAAGACAATGTTGAGAATGAGCCTAGAGCGAGGCGGTTGGGGGTCTTTTTTAATGGCCATATTGCGCTTACACGTTTGGTTCGGTTGTACTTTGGTGAAATTGGGCTTAGAGGATTCGCGGGTCAAAGAGTGTTGGGGCACCAAGACTAACGGCAGGGGCAGCCAGAGCCAACTGCATAGCAGTAAAGGGACTTGCCTGCCTTATCTTCTCTGTCTAGAGTTCGGTAGCTTAGCTCAGGTGCTGAAGACCCACTTCTAGGTGATGTCAATGGTTGTGGGTTCAGATTCAGGCGCTTCTGCGGTATGGTCCTGACGACTGCGACCATTGAGGACATCGCGCAAGATTTCAGCCAGTTCTGTAACTAGCAAGACGGCTACAACGCTATCGTCGATCCAGCCGATAATAGGAATGAAATCTGGTGAAATGTCTATTGGACTGAGCAGGTACAGTAGCGTACCCGCAACCAAAAACCAGCGATATTTGGGATGGTGAATCGTTTGGCCGTACCAGCTGTAAAAGGCCTGTGCCAAGTTTTGCATGTAACTGCCTGCTGAACCCGTGATCATTATCCTGCCATGCCCCCACAGGAGACCGAGGGGGAATAGCCGTCCGTTGGTGTGCGGATCTTTCACACTATCCCCTGCCCAGCTTTTGCCGACGTCTGTCGTAAGTCAGTTTTGAAATGGGAAACGTAATCGATCTGCAGGCAAAATCGCAACGAGGGCGCTTCGGGCTGACGGTGCCGCTGTCGTGGAAGACGGTGCTGCTGGCAATGGGAAGCGGTCTTCTGATGTCGCTGGCGACGCCTCCCTTGGGCCTCTGGCCCCTGGCCTGGTTTAGCCTAATTCCTCTATGGGGGCTGATTTTAGCGAGCAGGGAGCAGTCTTGGCGGGCTGTCTTTGCCTATGGCGTGATCTGGGGAGTGGGGTTTCACGGCAGTGTGCTCTCCTGGATTACTCACCTTCATCCCCTCACCTGGATGGGGGTGCCCTGGCTGGGGAGTGTTGCGATCGCAGCCTTTGCCTGGAGCTTTGTCACTCTCTGGGGTGCTGTGACTGTGGGTTTCTGGGCTGTGGGCTTGCACAGCCTCAGCCGCCTCAAAAACGTTGGGCCAGGGTTGCGGGTTTCGATCAGTGCGCTCCTGTGGTGTCTGCTAGAGCAGCTGCGGAACTATACCCCCCTCGATTGGTCAGCCCTGGCCCTCACCCAAAGCCCTCACAACCTGGTAATACTGCACCTGGCTCAGCTGTCGGGGCAGCTGTTGGTGGCGGCAGTTTTGGTGGGGTTTAATGGCCTGTTGGCAGAAGCCTGGTGGGCACTCTATAGCCAGCCGGCTGTGGTGGGGCTGGGTCATCGGGTTAAGCCGTTGGTAGCAGGTGCGATCGCGCTCCTGGTCAGCGCCCATGCCTTAGGAGCCGTACTGTTTACTCAAGGTGCTGCCGACACCCCGGCCTCAGCAGTGTCTATTGGCCTAATTCAGGGCAATGTGCCGACGCGCATCAAGCTTACGACCGAGGGCGTTCGCCGGGCGATGGAGGGCTATACCGAGGGCTACAAGGCTCTGGTAGCCCAGGGTGCTGACGCAGTGCTGACGCCAGAAGGAGCCGTTCCGGCCATCTGGGACGTGAGTGTGGGGCAGACCAATGCTCTAGTCCAGGCTACTGAAGCGGCTGGAGTTCCCCTGTGGCTGGGCACTTTTGCCACCAATTCTCAGCAGTCAAATCGCCTGACTCAAAGCCTGCTGGAAATCGATGGCTCCAGCAGGGTCACGGGCCGTTACAACAAGGTGCAGCTCGTGCCGCTGGGAGAGTATCTGCCCCTAGAGCCTATCCTGGGACGACTCATTGGGCGACTCTCGCCATTAGACAACTATTTAGTACCAGGCGAGCCCGAGCAGCAGTTCACCACTCGCCTGGGGTCAGCCATTGTGGGTATTTGCTACGAATCGGCCTACAGCTGGCTCTTCAGAGAGCAGGCTCGCAACGGCGGAGAATTTATCCTAACGGCGTCTAACAACGACCCCTATCCCCCCCGCATGATGATCCAGCACCATGCCCTGGACGTGATTCGAGCCATTGAGAGCGATCGCTGGGCGGTGCGAGCAACCAATACTGGCCTGTCGGGAATTGTCGATCCCCAGGGAAGGACGCTGTGGCTAGCGACTCCCGGTACCTACACCACCCATCTTGCAACCCTCTACCGACGACAGACAACCACTCCTTACGTGCGTTGGGGAAGCTGGAGTTTGCTGATCCTATGGAGCTTGGGTTCAGCGCTTATTTTTATACAGCGAGACAAATCTAATCACTAGCAGAATGGTGCTGTTTCCGCTAAATTGCCTACGTTTGTGTTTTGAAACGGCAAGAGTTAAAGAAGATCTATTGGCGAATTAAGCTTGTGACTATATATTTGATTCGGGTGAAGTTTCAGCGGGTCTTGGGCAAGTTCCAGAATGTTAAGCCATTACGCTTAACGTAGTCGCAGTCGGGGAGCTTAAGGATTAACGTCGTCCATCTACAGTCTTCTTGGAGCATCATGTACGCCCTAGCCTCCGATCATATCCTCCATTTCCGCATCTCAGAGCGGCCAAGTGGGGTCAGGCTAACCATGTGGGAACTGGCTCCCACACGGGCAAATCAGCTTAAGCCCTACCTCTATGTGATCAATTACTACCTAAACTCCCTAGAAGAAGCCAGGGGGTTTTTGAGGCAGCACTTAATCATCAATGGGGCCAGTGGTGTAGCCAAGCTAGACATTCCCTCTGAAGGGAAAGTGCGGGTAATGCCGTATCCCACCTGGAACAGCTGTGAGATTTTGGGCTAAAACTCATCGTCTGCAAAGTTTTCTGAGGCCGAAGACTCGCTGTCGCGCCGAGAGCCCAACAATTCCAGTCGGTCTACCCGAATTACCGGCTTCGATCGCGTCGCTCCCGTAGCCCGGTCCTGCCAGCTTTCTAGCTTGAGGGAGCCACTTACCCCGATCAAACTGCCCTTACGGACATAGTTTGCCGCCACTTCAGCGTTGCGTCCCCAAATCTCTAAATTAAACCAGTCGGGCTGATCGCTGTTGCGGCTGCGGCGTTTGACGGCCAAGGTTAGATTGCAGACCACATTGCCCGATTCAAAGTATTTGACGTCCGGGTCACCCCCGGCCCGCCCTACTAAAGTTACAGCGTTTATACTCATGGGGAATTGGGGAATTATAGAGAAGCATTCATTAAAGCATTGTAGAGGGAGACCTCTGCTTGATGAGCCCCAATTTACCCAACAGCAAAAAAAATGGGAACTTTTTCAGTTACTGGGCTTCATCAGGGAGGTCTAGGGCCGTATACCGGGAAGCCTGGAAGGACAATTTTTAGAAAAGCTAATAAAAACGGGAAAGTTTATTAGCATTAATCCTGAAATCCTGCCTTTTTCTTTGAGAAAGGATTCATGTCTTACTAGACGGCTCGATACGAATCGTAATAGAATCCACATCGGCATCGGAATTAGATGCCTGTTCGCCAAGTTTTAGGGACGTTACCACCTGTGGCTCTCTTCGACCGCTTTTCGTTTTCAAGGGATATGGGTATTGATCTGGGAACAGCCAATACCCTGGTGTATGTGTCTGGCAAAGGGGTCGTCCTGCAGGAACCTTCTGTAGTGGCGATTGATCGAACCGAGAAAAAACCCCTGGCGGTTGGAGAAGAAGCGAAGCGAATGCTGGGTCGTACGCCTGGCAACGTGGTTGCTCTGCGGCCTCTGCGAGATGGGGTAATCGCCGACTTCGATACCGCTGAGCTAATGCTCAAGCACTTTATCCGGCAGGTCCATGAAGGCCGAACGCTGGTGTCTCCTCGCATTGTGATTGGCATTCCCAGTGGCGTTACCGGGGTTGAGCGGCGGGCAGTGATGGACGCGGCTCAACAAGCGGGTGCTCGTATGGTGTACCTGATCGATGAGCCAGTGGCGGCTGCCATTGGAGCCGGGCTGCCGGTAGCTGAGCCGACAGGCAATATGATCGTCGATATCGGAGGTGGGACCACTGAGGTCGCGGTCCTGAGTTTGCAGGGAACGGTGCTGAGTGAATCGGTCAGAGTCGCTGGCGATGAGCTGAGCGAGTCTATATCTCAGTACATGAAGAAAGTACACAACCTGGTAATCGGGGAACGTACTGCTGAGGAGATCAAGATTTCCATCGGATCTGCCTACCCCAATCCTGACGACAATGACATTGCCATGGATGTGCGGGGTCTGCACCTGCTGTCGGGCTTGCCCCGGACAGTGACCGTTAAGAGTGCAGAAATCCGTGAAAGCATGGCAGAACCACTGTCAGTGATTGTAGAAGCCGTTAAGCGCACGCTGGAGCGCACGCCTCCTGAACTGGCTGCCGACATTATCGATCGCGGCATCATGTTGGCAGGGGGGGGTGCTCTGCTGAAGGGGCTCGATACTTTGATTAGCCATGAGACAGGCATTGTTGTGCATGTGGCAGCTGATCCTCTGAGCTGTGTAGTGTTGGGGACAGGTCTGGTGCTGGAGAACTTCACCCAGATGGGTCGCGTCTTTAGCGGACGATCTGGTCTCTAGTCGGTTATGACCTTTTAGCTGCTGTAAGTTTTGATGTTTGCCCTGCGCCGTTGGTGGAATCGACACGCTCTGAAATCAGGACTAATTTTCCTGGCTGTTGGTTCTGCTGTTGTCCTCCGCCAAACCGATGGTTTTGTGCTGGCCGAAGCCTACCACTGGGTGACCCGACCGCTACAGCCTGGTATTAGCCGGGAGGAGCGCTTGGAGAGTAGCTATGTCCTGGAACTGCAGCAGCGCCTGGTTGAGCTAGAAAGCCAAAATCGCTCGCTGCGTCAGCTGGTTGAGTATGAAGATGCTCAATCAAGCGTGTCTATTCCAGCGGCTGTTATCGGTCGCAGCGCGGATCACTGGTGGCAGCAGGCCATTCTCAACCGGGGTAGCCGTGAAGGGGTTAAACCTGGCTATGTAGTGACTGGACCTGGAGGACTGGTGGGCCGGATTGTGGCGGTTTCTCCCAGCACCAGCCGAGTTTTGCTGGTAAGCGACCCTACCAGCCGAGTGGGCGCAAAGGTTAGCCGTAGCCGGATTATGGGCTATGTGCGAGGCCAGTCTAACAATCGGGTGATTATGGAGTTTTTTGACAAGTCTCCCGATGTGAAGCCAGGAGATGTGGTGGTTACCTCTTCCTACAGTCGCCTGTTTCCGCGAGACATTCCCATTGGCCGCATTGAATCGCTAGACCTATCCAAAAGCCCTGCGCCAGAGGCCACTATTCAGCTGTCTTCACCTCTGCCGGTTTTGGAGTGGGTCGTTATTCATCCTTTTGAAGCCAGTGAAACGGTTGATGACCCGCTGGCACCTGATTCGGATAGCGGCAGGAACTCCGCCAGACCATGACTTCTCCGCTTAACCTGCCCCCAACTCCGGTTTCTCCCCGTCAGCGCTGGCTCAACATTTCGGTGACGGTGGGATCTGTTCTGCTGTGTTTGATTTTATCCCCCAGCCGCATTCCAGGGATGGAGCTGCTGGGAGTCGTGCCTAACTGGGTTCTGATTTGGGTTGTTGCTTGGAGCGTCAAGCGGACGCCTTCTCAGGGTGCGATCGCAGGTCTAGTGGTAGGTCTGCTGCAAGATGCGATGACGGCACCTCACCCTACCCATACGCTCAGCCTAATTGTGGTCGGTATCTTGACGGCCCGACTGCAAAAGCAGCGCTACATTCAGGAAGACATTGTTTCGATTGCGCTGATTGTATTTGGCATGGCGGTGGTAGCTGAAACGGTGATGGCGCTTCAGGTCAGCCTCGATCGGCTGTTTTCTGAGAGTTCTCTCTACCCATCTCTGGGCGAAATTTGGCAGTTTCATCAGCGAGTCGCCCTAAGCTCGGCAATTTTGAGCAGCCTTTGGGCACCGGCTGTGTACTATCCGCTGAACCGCTGGTGGGAGCGCTATGCCCCCCAGGATTTATCCTCCTAGCAGCGTGATTACATTGCACCTGTAGAGCCGCGATTAATCACGTCTCTACAGGTGCAATGTAATTGTGCCCGTGGAATCACACCCGCAAAACCAGCGGGTCAATGATATGCTGGGCAGCGCTCCGGAGGTCAGACAGTAGCACGGTGGGTCGAAAGGCTTTTAGATAGCTGTTGCTGCGAATGCCGCAAGTAAGAGCTGCGGTGGGCAGTCCGGCAGACTGGCCTGCCATGATATCGGCTTCGGTGTCGCCAATCATCCATGAGGCTTGGGTGCTGTAGCCGTGGCGGTGCTGGTCTGCGATCGCATCTCGCAACCGCTGGATTTTATGATTGGCCTGGTTGGCATAGGCAGCCTCTGCCTGAGACATGCCGTAGAGGCCGCTAAAGGCCCAATCTAGGTGGTGCTGTTCGAGAAAGTCGATCACCTGTTCTGGTGCTCGCAGCGTCACAAGCACCACCCGAACGCCGTGACAGCGCAGCAGCTTGAGAGACTGTCGCACGCCAGGCTGAAGCCGGTCTTGGTGAAGCAATGCAGGCTGGTTAACGATCTGAGCGACGTGACTCAGGAAGCTATCAATTTGCTCTCCTTCGAGGCCAGACCACAAAGCGATCTGCCGATCGGGCACCCGGTTTTGTTTGAAGGTCCAGAACTGCCCTTTGGAAAGGTAGCGAATGGGCATGCTCGATCCCTGCTCCGGGCTGACCGCTCGAATGTGTTCTAGCCCCATGCGGTAGGTGGCATAGTAGCGATCAGAAACATCGACGATAGGACCGTCAAAGTCGCAAAAGAGGGTTGCCCCTGGAGCTGCTTTGATAGGTGCAACCTTAGGTGCTCGGACCAAACCCTTCGATGATTGCGGTAGCTCGAATGCTGAGTCAGACATGGAGCAGTTTAAGAAAAACTTAATAATGAGCAATTCTTATTTACTTTAGCCCAACCCTACACAGTCCGCTAATCAAAAGATCTGACTTATGGCTTATTGAAAATTGATAAGTCTTGCTTAGCTGTCTACCGCGGCTGACCGCTCCAGCAGCAGGGTCACTGGCCCATCGTTTTCGATATGGACCTGCATCATGGCTCCGAAGCGGCCTGTTTCCACTCTCAGGCCGCTCTGCCGCAGCTTGTCGACAAACTGGTCGTACAGCGCCTCTGCCTGGGCTGAAGAAGCGGCTTGATCAAAAGAAGGTCGGCGGCCTTTGCGGCAGTCGCCGTAGAGCGTGAACTGGCTGATGACCAGAAGCTCGCCGCCGATATCCTGCACGGATTTGTCCCAGCGATCGCTTTCCTCCGCCGGGAATAGTCTGAGGTCCAAGCACTTGCGTACCATCCAGTCCAGGTCGGCTTCGGTGTCGGTCGAGGCAATGCCCACTAACAGATTCAGGCCCCGGTTGATCTGACCGACCGCAGTACCTTCTACAGAGACGCTGGAAGCCAGAACTCGTTGAATCACGACGCGCATTGGCCTGCCTTTAGTGCTGGGGTTGGGACTGCAAATGCTGTTTGAGCTTGCCTGCGGCTTCGGCCATTTCAGCCGCGCTAGGAGGTTTGCCGAGCGAGCGAAATACCTGTAGCTCTAGCCCTTTGAGGCCCAGCTCAGCTTTGCCCGGATAGCGGGGCTGCAGCACAAAATGAACATGGTAAGGCGGCTGATCAACCCAAAGGCCAACATAGACCCGCTCTGCCCCTAGAGCCTCTGAAATGGCCTGAGAAATTTGCTGCAGAAAGGGCCCCAGAGATGCTGCCTCTGCTGGATCCAAATC